>CACZWD010000024.1 GCA_902784805.1 uncultured Ruminococcus sp.
CTTATTGGGAGGAAACGGAAGCTTGAAAATATCTTTTTTAAAAAGTATTAATTTAAACGATAATCAAAAAGATATTGCCGAACTTATTCTGGGATATTCTGCCTTAACTATACTTCATATATGTATTATGTTTATTTTCGGCTGGTATGCTTTTCATATAGGTTATCTTATTGCCGCGGTAGTTATGGTACTGCTCTTTTCTCTGCCGGTCGGCTTTTTAAATGTATTTAAAAAAAATCCATGGCTTTTGCGGTTTATACTGTTTTTGTTTAACACCGTTATGACATATTTTTATACCGAAACAATAACTAAATATCTTGCTCCTTCAAGAATATTTTGTCCGCAGTTTGTTATATGTCTTGTGCTGACATTTTGTTTGTATCTTTTTTTTATGGCGGTAACAGGTAAATTCAGTATCTCTGTTTATGTTACCAATATTTTGATAGGCATAATATGTATCAGCAACAGAATACCGCTTGATTTAAGAGGCAGACCGCTTTTTGTTTCCGATTTTACATCAATCGGCACTGCGATGAGTGTAAGCTCATCTTATCAGATTTCATATATCAAATTTTTTATAATATTGCTTATTTTTGTTTTGATATCGGTATATACTGTTACGTTGTACAAGCTTTTGGGCAACACAAACGACAAATTTTCGGTATGCGCAAGAATATGCGGAATTGTTGCCGTAATTGCCGTACTGCTTGTGAGCTACTGCACGGATTTATATAAAAATCTTAATATTCAGCTTACATACTGGAGTCATCAGAACGGAATACTTCTGGACTGGCTGATGGAATCAAAGGATTATAAAGTTAAAACTCCGGGTAATTATTCTGTCGAAAGTATCGAAGCTGTTAAAGAGGATTTCAAGCCGTCTGACAACATAGCGGAATATGACGGAATTAAGCCGAATATTATTGTTATTATGAATGAATCGTTTTCAGACCTTGGCGTAATAAACAACTTTAATACCGATATAGATTATATTCCTTTTCTTCGTACTGCAATGAACGGGAATTATGATGATATGATTGTAGGGGACGCTTACGCGTCGGTTTTTGGAGGTAACACCGCAAATTCCGAATATGAATTTTTAACTAACGATTCTATGGTACTGTATCCGCAAAATTCCGTTCCGTATCAGACCTTCCTTGACGGCAAAGGGGAAATAAGCTCGCTTGTTTCTCAGCTTAAAGCCCTCGGATATAAAACAACCTCCATGCACCCGTATTGGTCATCGGGCTGGAACAGAATAAACATTTATAAATATATGGGGTTTGATAATCAGTATTATCTTGATAATATGACAAATATTGATTATATACGAAATTACTGCTCTGATTCGTGCGATTACCGAAAGCTTATAGAACTGTTTGAGAACAGGGATAAAAGCGTGCCGTTTTTTATGTTCAATATAACCATGCAAAATCACGGCGGATATACAACACCAAATTACACAAGCACGGTACATCTTACCGATTATTCCGGACAGTTTCCCATGGCACAGCAATATCTTTCGCTTATACGTGAAAGCGATAAGGCGCTTTTTGAGCTTATAAAATATTTCCGTACAGTAGAAGAACCTACGGTAATAGTATTTTTCGGCGACCATCAGCCCAGCGTGGAAAATGAGTTTTTCGAGATGCTTTACGATAAACCTATGGGTGAGCTGACAGACGCGGAAAGACTTAAAATGTATATTACAAAATATATTGTCTGGAAAAATTTTAAAACCGAAAACTTTGAAATAGGGGATACAAGTATAAATTACCTATCCGCTCTTGTTCTTAAAATGATTGGTCTGCCGACAACCTCATATCAGAATTATTTGCTTGATATGCGGGAAAATTATCCGATAGTAACGGCAAACGGCGTTATTGATAAGGAAGGGAGATTTATACCTGTAAATGAAGCTGACCTTTCTTTTTATAAAACAATTGTTTATAATCATATGATTGATAACGAACAGTATAAACGTGAATTTTTTGAAAATACTTATAAAATAGATAATTCATATCTTACGGAAAATTATGATAATTAAAAATACAAGGGAATGACAAAAATGGGATATTCGTATAAAGATAAATCATTCAGACAAACATACAAAATAACACAGCCCGAGTTTTGGAAAAACTTATGGTTTTATGACGGGAAAATTATTATTATTTCCGCAATAGTGCTTGCTGTTATAATTGGCTCGGTAATCGGCTGTATAAGGACGGTCACGCCGGATATTCAAATTATATACACAATATCCGTGCCGACGCCTTACGAAACGTTTGAGGCACTAAATGCCGAGTTTTCGGAAATAACGGAGGATATTAACGGCGACAAGAAAAACGTTGCCGAAATTATGGAAATATATTTGCCTGATGAGGTAAACAATGAAATATATATGGCAAACTCCGTTAAGCTTGCGGCGGAAATATCATCGGGTGACGCAAATATAATAATCGGACAGAAAGATATTTTAAACAATATGTTTCCGATTAATGAATACATGCAAATATCTTCTTCCGACGATATTCCCGACAAAGGCGGATGTTATATGGATATCACAAGCTCGCCGCTTGCCAGAAAGCTTGGATATAAGGGCGATGATACACTTTATTATTTTATACGTGAAGCGCCCGAAAAAGAAAGAAAAACAGCGGCTTTTAACGAAGCAATCCGTTTTTCAAAACAGCTTTTAAAATAATTTGAACGGTTTCGGTATGCTTCCGCACACGTAAACCGTTCAAATATAAAAACTATTTGCCAAGCAGATAATCCATTACGCTGCCTATAGACGCAAAAACGCCTTTTGCGGTCTTTCGCATTTCTTTTGACTGCTTATCGTTCAGCGGGTCGATTATCATGCCTGCAACAGCGCCGATTGCGACACCGGTAAGCATTCCGGTATAAAAATTTTTCATTGATACCATCGTTAATCCCTCCAATGATAGTTTTGCCTGCGGCATTATTATTATATACAGACTGTAAAAATATATTAAATTAACATATTGAATTTTTACAAAAAATTTCCATTTTAAGAAAGGTATGATTTGATGGCGGAAATAAAAGAATTTAAAGGCCTTCTTTATGACAGTGACATTGTCGGCGATATGTCCTCCGTTATCGCTCCTCATTGTCATTCTGCCGAGGAGGATACAATTAAAAAATTTTACGCTTCTCATCCCTTTAATGTAATACGACTCGAATATCCTTCATCAGTTTCGGAAAAAAATGACGAAAAATATACCGTGGCTGCCGAGACCTTGCGCAAATGGCTTGAAACCGGTATTTTAAAGGCTGATGAGAAAAACTGTATTTACATTTATGAGCAAGAGTATATTATAAACGGACAAATCATTAAAAACCGTGGAATTATCTGCTCCGTAAAGCTTGAAGATAAAGATATTATTACCGGAAAAACGACAAATTATAAAATGTATAACGCGTATAAAAGTGACAGATATAATCTTATGCGCGCGACCGAAACGGAGTTCAGCAGTATTTTTTCAATTTACCGTGATGAAGACAAGTCTGTTGCGCGGCTTCTTGAAACATCTGCGGCGCCTGATATTGATTTTAAAGATGTTTATGATATTACGCACAGAATATGGCGTATTAAGGACGTTGAAAAAATCACAAATATAAAACAAGCTTTTAAAAATAAAAAGCTTGTTATTGCGGACGGCCATGTAAGGTATGAAACCGCTGTAAACTATAAAAACAAAATGAAAAGCGAAGTTGTTGAATACAGCGGAAAAGAAAGCTTTAATTATGTTATGATGAATCTTATGCCCATAACCGACAATGCTCCTTCTGTGCTTGCGGTACACAGAATTATAAAAAATAAACAGGGTTACGATTCCGATGCTGTTATTGATACAATATCCTCTGAATTTAATGTTGAAAAATCATATATCAGAGATTACGATTGTGATAAAATCGAGGCAAAGCTTTTATCGGAAAAGGAAAATCACGCAATAGCTATGTTCTGCGGGAAGGATTATTACTATATTTTAACTCCAAAAAACGAAGTGCCTCAAAACATGACCGACGCGGAAATTTTACATAATGAAATATTATATAAAATTTTTGGTATAAATGATGAAAATTCAAAAAAACATATCGCTTTTACTACAAGCATGTATGAAGCTGAAAAGAGAGTGAGAGAAGAAGAAGCACAATATGCTTTCTATCTTAACCCGATGACAGCCTCCGCTTATTTTGATTTGAACGAAGAAGGTAAGACGCTGCCGAAAAGAACAAATTCATTTTATCCAAAGCTTATGATGGGTATTGTTATGAATAAATTTGATGAACAGGAGGTATAAAAAATGAGCTTTATTATTAATTTTGTGCTTGATTTTTTTTCAAGATTAAAATTGACTGATATCATTGATATATTACTTGTTACGTATCTTATATACAAACTTATAAGGCTTGTATCAGGTACAAAAGCCGCACAGATTATAAAAGGTATAGCAATACTTCTTTTAATTACGCTATTCAGTGATATTTTTAGTCTTAATACACTAAATTATATTTTAAGAAATACCATACAGGTTGGGCTTATTGCGGTTATTATACTTTTTCAGCCCGAACTTCGCAAAGCGCTTGAAAATGTTGGTAGAAATGTTTTTGGCAATCTTGTAAAAACAAATGAAAATAATTTTGAAAAAACCAGCGAAACAATTTCACAGGTTTGCCGCGCCGTACATATTTTTTCACTTAAAAAAACAGGCGCTATAATTGTGTTTGAAAGAGAAACAAATCTTAATGAAATGCTAATAGGTCAATATTCACCTGTTGATTCTATAGTTACAAGCGCAATTTTACAGAATATTTTTTATCCTAACACGCCCCTTCACGACGGCGCGGTAATTATCAGAGGGAACAGAATTTCCGCCGCGAATTGTTATCTGCCACTAACAGGGCTTGAAAGTCTTGATCAGGAAATGGGGACAAGACATAGAGCGGGCATTGGTATTACAGAGGTTTCGGACGCTATTTCTGTTATGGTATCTGAAGAAACAGGAAAGATATCCATTGCGACGGAAGGTGTTATTGAACGCGGTCTGACATCCGATATACTTAACAAGAAACTTTCAGAGCTTCTTATTGAGTCTGAAGCGCAGACCGAAAATAAAAATTGGCTTAAAGGGAGGGTTAAAGGAAAAATATGAGAAAATTATTTGAAAATAAAATTCTTCAAGCAGTTTTTGCCCTTGCGATTTCGATTTCTTTATGGGCATATGTAATTACAAACTCTAACCCGACATATACTTCAAACGTAAATATAACGAATGTAGATTATATCGGTCTTGATGACGTGTCAAAAAACGGGCTTTACCTTATTGGCGATTTGCCTGTAAGCATAGACGCGCGTGTATCGGGAACGAGAAATCTTGTAACAAAAAAATCTTCCGAATATTCCGCAAGCTTTGATTTTTCCGGAATAAACCAGCCCGGCGATTATATTATCAGGACAAAAGTCAACGTACCTGCCGGTGTAACAATAAAACGTGTCAGACCGGAAGAAATCAATGTTCGGATTGACAGTGGCAAAACACAGGATTTTAAAACATATCTTGTGCTTGAAGGCAGGCACACAGAAGATTATGAAATTTCCCTTATAACCGATAAAATTGCTGTAAGCGGTCCTTCAACACTTCTTTCGGAAATATCAAGACTTGAAGTAAGAGTTAATACCGACAATATAACCAGCGGCGGAGAGATGACATATTCCGCTGTTGCCGTTGATGAT
The DNA here is from genome assembly GCA_902784805.1 of uncultured Ruminococcus sp. Classification (GTDB taxonomy): domain Bacteria; phylum Bacillota; class Clostridia; order RUG12999; family RUG12999; genus RUG12999. The sequence continues at coordinate 5,762 of CACZWD010000024.1, forward strand.
TCCGGCAAACCGATAAAGGATGACAGACTCGCTTTCGATGGAAACGTAAAGCTGAATGTCGGCTTTTTGAAACAAGTTAAAATTGAAACCGATCCTGCAGATATTCCACAATATATTTTAGATGAATACGATGTCAGCGTTAGTATAAACATTGAAAATATCAGGCTTAAAGGTGATAAAGCTGTGCTTGACAAATTACAAAAAGTTACAGCCAATTTAAATGATGTGCAGTTTGACCCCTCGGAAAACAAGCAGAAGATCAAATTATCTTTATCGCTTCCAAGCGGTGTTTCTGTTTATGAAAGTGATAATAATGTTATTGACGGGGAAATAACCTACGAAGCAAAAAACAAAAAAAATTCAGAAAATGAAGCCGAACAAGAAGAAAATGAAAATCAAGATTAATAATTTAATTATACCTATAAATGAAAGGCTTACAAAGGAATATGTTGCGGATTATCTTGGTATCGCGACTGATTTAATATACGATTTCAGGATTATAAAACAATCGGTTGACGCAAGACGAAAAAGTAATATCCGTTTTGTCTGTAGTGTTACAGCTGATATAATCGGCAACCCTGCTTTTAGACACGGCATAGAGATTACAGAGCTTAAACCTATGGCACAAAGGATGCTTTGCGCCGTAAAAAAATACAATACTTCTCCAATAATAGTAGGATACGGCCCGGCAGGTATTTTTTGCGGATATATTCTCGCCAAATACGGCTATAATCCTATAATTATTGAAAGAGGAAAAAATGTTGACGAAAGAGCAAAAGACGTCGGAAAGTTTTTTTCGGGCGGAAAACTTAATACAGAAAGCAATATCCAATTTGGCGAAGGGGGAGCAGGCACTTTTTCAGACGGGAAGCTCACAACAAGAATAAATGATGAGCGTTGTTCCTTTGTGCTTGAAACGCTAAAAAAGTTTGGCGCCCCTGATGATATATTGTACACAGCAAAGCCTCATGTTGGCACAGATATTTTAAAAAAGATTGTAAAAAACATAAGGCTTGAAACCGAACGTCTTGGCGGTAATATATTGTTCGAAACAAGGCTTGAAGATATAATATGCAAGGATAAAATTTATGGTATAAAAACAAACAGGGGAGATTTTCCTTGTGAAGCGCTTGTTCTCGCGATAGGGCACAGCAGCAGAGATACTTTCAAAATGCTTTTTAAAAGTGGTTTATACTATGAAGATAAAGCTTTTGCTGTCGGTGTAAGGATTGAACATAGTCAGGAATTTATAAATAGAGCGCAGTACGGTGTCGCTGCCGGGCATCCCGACCTCCCTGCGGCAGAATATTATCTTAAATATAACGGCGAAAAAAGAAGCTGTTATTCTTTTTGTATGTGTCCCGGAGGCGAAATTGTTCCTGCCGCTTCCGAAGAAAAAACTGTTGTAACAAATGGTATGAGTAATCATCTTCGTAACGGCAAATACGCAAACAGCGGTATCGTTGTTACCGTTTCGGCAAATGATTTTGGAAAGGGCAGAGGAATACATTTTCAGGAAAAGCTTGAACATAAAGCTTTTATTCTTGGCGGTGAAAATTATTCGGCGCCATACCAGCTTTGCGGAGATTTTTTTAATGATAAAAAAACAACAAAGCAGGCTTATACAACATATTCGCGTGATGTTAACGGTTGCCGTTTAAGTGAGTTTTTTCCGAAATATATTTGCGAGACGCTCTCGGAAGGACTTTTATATTTTAATAAAAAAATACCCGGTTTCGCTGATAAAAATATTCCGCTTATTGGTGTAGAAAGCAGAACATCGTCGCCTGTACGTTTTGCAAGGGGAGAGGATTTACAGTCTGTTTCCGTTCGCGGCATATACCCTTGCGGAGAAGGCGCCGGATATGCAGGCGGTATTGTCAGTGCCGCCGTTGACGGTATAAAAGTTGCGGAAAAAATTATGGGAAATTAAGAAAATTAAAGAAAAATTGAGAAATATTTTAAAAACAAGAAATATTTACTTATATTTTTAATTTTTAAGAGTTGAAAAAAAATATATTTGTGGTATTATATAATATAGTGTTAGCACTCGAACGAGGTGAGTGCTAACACTAAAATTTGTATAAAATATTTATTATATAGGAGGAATATAAAATGAAAGTAAAACCTTTACTTGACAGAGTTGTTATTAAGGCAACCGAATCGGAAGAAACAACAAAAAGCGGCATAGTGCTTCCCGGCTCCGCGCAGGAAAAGCCACAGATTGCCGAAATAATTGAGGTTGGACCCGGCGGCATTGTTGATGGAAATGAAGTTGTTATGCAGGTTAAACCCGGTGATAAGGTAATTGTCAGCAAATATGCCGGTACAGAGGTTAAAATTGACGGAAACGAACTTACGATTGTAAGACAGAGCGATATTCTCGCAATTGTTGAATAACAGAAAGGATTGATTTTTATGGCTAAACAATTATTGCATGGTGAAGAAGCAAGAAAAGCCCTTGAGAAAGGTATTAATACTCTTGCCAATACAGTTAAAATCACACTTGGCCCAAAAGGCAGAAATGTAGTGCTTGATAAGAAATTCGGCGCTCCGCTTATTACAAATGACGGTGTTACCATCGCGAAAGAAATTGAGCTTGACGACGCGTTTGAAAATATGGGCGCGCAGCTTGTGAAAGAGGTCGCAACGAAAACAAACGATATTGCGGGTGACGGTACAACTACCGCTACACTTCTTGCGCAGGCTATGGTAAGAGAAGGTCTTAAAAATATTGCTGCAGGCGCGAATCCTATGATACTTCGCAAAGGTATGAGCTCAGCTGTTGAAGTTGCCGTTAAAGAAATAAAAGACAACAGCGAAAAAGTAAAAGGTAAAGATGATATTGCAAGAGTTGCTTCAATTTCCGCCGCAAACGAGGATGTGGGTGACCTTATAGCCGACGCTATGGAAAAAGTAAGCAATGACGGTGTTATTACAATTGAAGAATCAAAAACAGCTGAAACATATTCTGATGTTGTTGAAGGTATGCAGTTTGACAGAGGATATATTTCACCATATATGGTTACCGATACCGATAAAATGGAAGCTGTTCTTGACGACCCGTATATTCTTATCACAGATAAAAAAATATCTAATATTCAGGAGCTTTTACCGCTTCTTGAACAGATAGTTCAGCAGGGACAAAAGCTTCTCATTATTGCTGAGGACGTTGAAGGCGAAGCAATAACTACCATTGTGCTTAATAAGCTGCGCGGCACATTCACCTGTGTTGCCGTTAAAGCTCCGGGCTTTGGTGACAGAAGAAAAGCTATGCTTGAGGATATTGCTGTTTTAACAGGCGGTACGGTTATTTCTTCCGAAGTAGGTCTTGAACTTAAAGATACTACTTTGGAGCAGCTCGGACGCGCTAAAAAAGTTGTTGTTCAAAAGGAAAACACAATAATTGCCGATGGTATGGGTAATTCCGAAGCCATTCGTGACAGAGTTGCGCAAATCAGACATCAGATATCCGAAACAACTTCTGATTTTGATAAGGAAAAGCTTTCAGAAAGGCTTGCGAAGCTTGCGGGCGGTGTAGCAGTTATTCATGTCGGAGCGGCTACCGAAACAGAAATGAAGGAAATGAAGCTTCGTATTGAAGACGCTCTTGCCGCTACAAGGGCCGCTGTTGAAGAAGGTATTGTCGCCGGCGGCGGTACAGCGTATATTAATGCTATGCCTGCTGTTAAAGCTCTTTATGAAAAGCTTTCGGGCGATGAAAAGACGGGTGCGGCAGTTGTATTAAAGGCTCTTGAAGAACCTGTTAGACAGATTGCGGCAAACGCCGGTGTTGACGGTTCTGTTATAATTGAAAAAATTAAGAATTCCGATAAAGGTGTAGGCTATAACGTCCTTACGGAAGAATACGTAAAGATGATAGAAACAGGTATTGTTGACCCCGCAAAGGTAACAAGAAGCGCTCTTCAAAACGCCGCAAGCGTAGCTTCTATGGTGCTTACAACCGAAAGCCTTGTTGCGGATAAGCCCGAAGAATCAAAAGCTGACCCTGCAATGGCAGGCGGTATGGGCGGCATGGGCGGTATGTATTAAACCGTATAAAATAAGGATCTATATAAAAACTGCGTATCCGTTTCGGAAACGCAGTTTTTATATAGTGTATTTTTTAAATTCCTTCATATTCACCGTTATCGGTAAGTTTTTTAATTTCAGTAGAAACGGCATTTTTATCTTCACGATATGTTACTCCAAACCACTTGTCGTCAGTATCAAAAACATTTACTTTCATACCTTCTTTTTGAATGTATGAATCAATAACAGACGGAAGCAAATATTCATCTGTAAGGTTATTTTTCATATTGCTTAAAAAAGCAGGAAAGTCTTCTTTTAATTTTCGCGGGAAATCGGCTTTTAAGCCCCACATATTCATTGAAACAAGTGTATCAGGGGAGTAAGGTGAATTTTTATCTAGACCTTTTGTTTCATTGATTTTTGTTAAAATGCCGTTTTCGGCGGCACATATACCACGTGTAACAGTTCCGTTTTCGGATAACGTATTTTTAAGCTTATAGCCTACAATAAATGAATTATTACATGTTAAAAGATTTGTGTGCAGTATTTTATAAGCTTGTTTACCGTAATAATCGTCGGCATTTATAACCGCGAAAGGTGTAGATATTTTATCTGCGGCGCAAATGAGCGCATGCGCCGTGCCCCAGGGCTTTGTACGTTCGGGAAAACTAAAGCCCGCAGGCAGCATATCAAGCTCCTGAAACGCGTAATCTACATCAATCAATTTTTCAACGCGTGGAGCGACTATTTCATAAAAGTCTTTTTCAATTTCTTTTTTAATTATAAATACCGCTTTGTCAAAGCCTGCTTTAACAGCGTCATATACCGAATAATTTAAAATAACTTCACCGTTTGGTCCAACAGGATCAATTTGTTTCAGCCCTCCGTAGCGTGAACCCATACCTGCCGCAAGAATAACAAGCGTTGTTTTCATATAGAAAAACCTCCCGAAAGCTTTACTTTTTTTAAAAAATATGATATTATATATTTAGCATGTTATAGATATTATATATGCTTTTTGTTCTTTAAAACAATACAAAAAAATAATAAAATTATATAAAAAAAGACACAAAGGGTGAAAAGATTGCAGATAACAATAAACAGGACAATAAGAGTAGACGCAATTAGCGAGGCTGAAGAAATAAAAATTCGGGATTTTTTTGAATTTAATGATGATAATAATAATTTTTATAGGATGATTTATGTTATTGACGGTAAAATAAATTGTAAAAATTTTTCTTCAAATTATCTTCTCTGTACCGGTGATTTTATTCTTATTCGTACAAGAGAGCATCAAAGCATTGAAAATGCCGATATTAAAACAGCTCGCGTTATTTTGCTTACTATTGATGTTACAGGTTATGATGTACAGAAAATTAGTGGAAGAATTATACGTCCTAACGCACTAAGTTTACAAAAATTAAATATTCTTGCGGATAATGTAAGAAGCGGCATTTGGAATAGTGAAAATTATTTTTTGCATGAATTTGCCAATTTAACGGAAATATTTCTTATTTCTTTGATTAAGTCTGATGATGAAACACACATGTTAAATAGCCGCGCGGCAAACGAGTTTAAAAACATTGTTGAAATTATGAGAAACAATGTTGAAAAACCTCTTAATGTCAAGGACATTGCGGAAAAATGCGGTATGAGTGAAAGTAATCTTAAAAAAATATTTTCAAAATATTCCGTATGCAGCGTACATAGATATTTTTTGAAAATGAAAATATTTAAAGCTATTGAACTTCTTGATAATGACTATAATGTTGCAGAAATAAGCGAAATTCTTTCATTTAACAATCAAAATTATTTTGGCGTTGTGTTTAAAAAAGAAACAGGATATTCACCGCTTAATTACAGAAAAAAATTTTTACGAAGACTATAAAAATTTATATTTAAAATGTATAATTATTTTATTTTTGCCGATACTGTATTTAAGAGGTGTTGGCTATGAATAAAGATTATATTGGCAGAAAAAGAAAACCCTTTGGTTTAGGCATTATAATTGTCTGTTTTGTGGCTTTTGCGCTTACTTTTATTATCAGTTACAGTGTAAATACTAATAAAGACTCACAGAAAAAAAGTATGGCAAAGGCAGAAAAAAATATTTCACAGCAGCTTGATGAAATTTTTTCAGAGCAAAAGGAAGAAGAAACGCTTAAAGAAAAACCTAAAAAAGATGTTGCTCCGCCTGTAACAAAAAACGAAAAAACAAATATACAAAAAGAGGAAAAACCTGCTTCGCAAATTGCGGAAGAAACAAATGCAGAACTATATTCCGATGATGAAAATGTTGCAGCGAGTGCTTCTGCAAGCAAAGCTGTTGTTCCGATTGAAAACGGCAGAATTGAAAAAGAATTCAGCACAAAACCCGAATATTCGGATTTCTATGAGGATTGGCGGCAGCATAGCGGTATAGATATTGGCGGTAATCCCGGAGATTCTGTTAGGGCAGTTGCTGACGGTGTTGTAACAGAAAGTTATATTGACCCGATAAACGGAGGCACAATGAAAATAGAGCATAACGGCTTTATATCAGTTTATATGGGTTTAAAACCGGAAGATATGGAAATGAACGGAACGGCTGTAAAACAGGGCGATACAATAGCAACTCTTGAAGGTAATATATTAGGTGAAAGCGCAGGAACACACCTTCATTTTGAAATAATTGAAAACGGCACAGCAATAGATCCGATGAAATATATAGGGTAGCCTAAAAAGGCTACCCTTTTTTTACAGAAGAAGGGTGTTTACCTGTTTCTCTGAAAAAAGCCTTTGAAAAATATGCCTGTGAACAAAAATTCAGTTTAAGCGCCGTTTCGTTTACTGAAGCACCGCTCTTTAAAAGTTCTGTTGCGGAATTAATTTTAAGTTTCAAAAAATACTGATGTATAGAAATCCCAACATATTTGTTAAAAATTCTTTTAAGCGTCGCAAGACTTACATTAGCATACCTTGCTATTTCTTTTGTTGATATGTTTTTATTTATATTGTTATTCATATAATCTACTACCGTTTTTAAAATATTGGCTTCAAAATTATCATCAGCCGTGACTTTTATTGATTTATCAAAAAGTGAAAAAAACAGTAATTTTATATATGATGTTACAATTTGCATATATATATTGTTATCCTTATTTTTTTCAATATATCTGAATTCTCTCGTAATTTCATCAAAATTGACATTTTGATTTTTTTCTCTTGCAAAGTTAATAAGTTCATAAATTGTATTTTTTTGACCGGGCATAAGATGAAATACCTTATTTTTAAAAAAATCCATAAAGGTACTTTCCGAGCTGAATGTAAAAACAAATATGTCAGCATCGGTATTTGCTGCTGAAAGCTTATGAAATTCAAGCGGTTTGTGAAAAATTATATCATCATCTGAAAGACTGTAAACCTGACCGTCACCTGTAGCATATATTTCACCTTTTATAACATAAACACATTCCCAAAAGTCGTGTTTTTCTCCTTGAAAATCATATCCTTTTAAGACGTGTTCTTCAAAAAAAGAATGAATGACGTTGATATCAAGCGTGTTGTTTATTACATAGTTTCTCCAAGGCATTATTTCCACCTCCAATTTGAGCCAAAAACATATAAAAATGAGCTTTTAAGGTATATATATATATCAAAATGTGTGATATAATTATACCATAAAAAAAACGAAATGTAAATAGAAATGTGGGGGTTTTTATGAAAAAAACAACACTTCTTGTTATGGCTGCGGGAATGGGCAGTAGATTCGGCGGACTTAAACAAATTGAACCTGTTGGACCGGATGGCGAGATAATACTTGATTTCTCGATTTATGACGCTGTTAAAGCAGGTTTTGATAAGGCGGTTATTATTATTAAAAAAGAAAACGAAAAAGCTTTCAGAGAAATCTGCGGAAAACGTATAGAAAAAATGACCGATGTACAATATGTTTTTCAGGAGCTTGACAATCTTCCCATGGGCTTTAGCGTTCCGGAAGGGAGAACAAAACCATGGGGAACGGCTCATGCCGTAATGTGCGCCGAAAAAGCGATTGATACACCTTTTGCCGTTATAAACGCTGATGATTTTTACGGGCGGAAATCTTTTGAACTTTTACATAATATGCTTGTAACCTGTGATGAAATGTGTATGGTTGGATATAATCTGTACAACACACTTACAGAAAACGGAACAGTTGCGAGAGGGCTTTGCGCTATAGAAAACGGGCAGCTTAAAAGCGTAACGGAATATACAAAAATAGATAAAAACAGCGGGTTTGATAAAAAATCGGTGGTTTCTATGAATATGTGGGGGCTTATGCCCGATATTTTTCCGTATATCAAAGAAAAATTTAAAGAATTTTTAAAGAATAATACCGACATTTTAAAAAGTGAAATTTTTCTTCCAAGCGTAATAAGCAATAAAATTTCCGAAGGGAAAGGCAAGGTTTATGTCCTTGAAACTTCTGAAAAATGGTATGGTGTAACTTACCGTGAGGATACCGAAGCAGTAAAAAAAGCTATGGAAAAATTTATTAATGAAGGCTTATATGATTTTAATGAGGTGAAATGAAATGGTAAATCTTAATAAAGTTCTTGAAAAATTTAATGTTGAATCGACTATACAGGAATATGGCAACGGTCATATTAACGATACATATTGTACCGAAAAACCGAGATTTATTTTGCAGAAAATTAATACAAACGTATTTAAAAACCCTGACGAGCTTATGGAAAATATTTTAAATATTACGAATTTTTTGCGTAAAAAAGTTATTGAAAATTACGGCAATCCAGAAAGAGAAACGCTTACCGTTCTCAAAACGTTTGAAGGAGCAAGCTATTATCGCGCAGACGATGAAAATGTTTTTAGACTTTATAAATTTATAGACGGCACCAAAACAGTGGAAAATGATAAAACTGTATCCGATTTGTATAACGCTGGAAAAGGATTTGGCAAATTTCAGCGAATGCTTTCGGATTTTCCGGTCAATGAGCTACATGAAGTGATAAAAGATTTTCATAACACTCCGAAGCGTGTTGAACAGCTTAAAAAAGCAATAAATGACGATATAGCCGGACGCGCGGCTTCCGTAAAAAAAGAAATTGATTTTGCGCTTAAAAATTCGGAATTTGCAGATACTGTTATTAAAGCTATAAATAATAATGAAATACCTTTAAGAGTAACACATAACGACACAAAAATCAATAATATACTTTTTGATAATATCAGCGGCGAGGCTGTATGTGTAATTGACCTCGATACGGTTATGCCGGGCAGTATGCTGTATGATTTTGGTGATGCTTTAAGAATGGGAGCCTCAACCGCTGCTGAGGACGAAACCGACCTTTCAAAGGTACATGTAGATAGAGAATGTTTTACCGCTTTTTCAAAAGGATTTTTAAAAAAGGTTAAAGATATTATAACTCCAAAAGAAAAAGAACTTTTCGCGTTCAGCTTCAAGCTGTTGACTTACGAATGTGGAATACGTTTTCTGGCGGATTATTTAAACGGTGATACTTATTTTAAAATACACAGAGAGAATCATAATCTTGACAGAGCAAAAAATCAGTTTGCTCTTG
>CACZWD010000025.1 GCA_902784805.1 uncultured Ruminococcus sp.
ATTAAAATTCGCGGCGCCGCCAAGACCGAACATAAGCCCAAACGCAAGGCATACCGCGGTAAGCGGAAAAGCTATGCTCGTCGCGGCATTACCAAGATACCCGACACCTTGTCCAATAAATATCTGGTCAACTATATTATAAAGAGAATTAACAAGATTTGCTATAACAGCGGGAACAGCCATTTTAAAAAGCAGCTTTGAAAGCGGCTGAGTCCCCATAGGATTTTCCGAAACAGTCATTATGCTTACCCCTTTTTAAAAAATCACAGAATGTATTATATACCCTTTTAAAAAATATGTCAATTGATAAAACCAACAAAAAATCGGCATATATAATATTTCAAAAAAATACTTGGATTTTAAATAAAAAGGTATTATAATTTACAGTATAACATATATAAAAGGGGAAATGTTTTAAGACCGCTGTTTTTACTCCGGCTCAAAAGCTCCGGTATAAAGCTGATAATATTTCCCTCTTTCCTCAACAAGCTGTTTGTGGCTTCCACGTTCAATAATTCTGCCGCCTTCAAGCACCATTATTATATCTGAATTTTTTACCGTTGAAAGTCTGTGCGCAATTACAAAAACCGTCCTGCCGTGCATAAGTGAATCCATACCCTTTTGCACAATGGCTTCCGTTCTTGTATCTATGCTTGAGGTTGCCTCATCAAGTATCATAACGGGCGGGTCCGAAATGGCTGCCCTCGCAATTGAAATAAGCTGTCTCTGTCCCTGTGAAAGCTCCGAGCCGTTTGCCGTGAGCATGGTGTCATAGCCGTCCGGCAGCCTTGTTATAAAACCGTGAGCGTTCGCGAGCTTTGCCGCGGCAATTACTTCTTCATCGGAAGCGCCCGGCTTGCCGTAAAGTATATTTTCTTTAACCGTGCCGGTAAACAGGTTTGTATCCTGCAAAACCATACCCTGCGAGCGTCTGAGGTCGGCTTTTTTTATTTTATTTATATTTATTCCGTCATATCTTATTTTCCCGTCGGCAATATAATAAAAACGATTTATCAGGTTTGTAATTGTGGTTTTTCCTGCCCCCGTCGCGCCCACAAAGGCAATTTTTTTGCCGGGCTCCGCAACAAGCGACACTCCGTGAAGCACAATTTTGTTTTTATTATATCCGAAATCAACATCGTCAAATTCAACCCTGCCGCGAACCTCCGAATACGTAAGCGTTCCGTCTCCGTGAGGGTGTTTCCATGCCCAGATTCCCGTATGCTCCTCACATTCCACAAGCCTATCGCCGTCATATTTTGCGTTTACAATAGATACATAACCTTCATCACGCTCGGGCTTCTCGTCTAAAAGAGTAAAAATCCTCTCAGCGCCCGCAAGCGCCATAACTATTGAATTGATTTGCTGTGAAATCTGACTTATCGGCATGGTAAAGCTGCGGCTCAAAGTTAAGAATGACACTATTGAGCCGAGAGTAATGCCGCTTATTCCGTTAAGCGCAAGCACGCCGCCGGCAATAGCCACAAGAGCATACTGCACGTGCGCGAGGTTTCCCATAATCGGCATAAGGATATTGGCAAACTTATGCGCCTGATACATATTTTCGCAAAGCTCTCCGTTTAAAACGTCAAAGCCTTCTTTTGACTGCTCCTCATGGCAAAAAACTTTAACAACCTTCTGCCCGTTTATCATTTCCTCGATATAGCCGTTAAGCTTACCGAGAGATTTTTGCTGATGAATAAAATATTTCGCGCTCATTCCGCCGACTTTTTTTGAAATTATCATCATACAAAAAACAAAAACAACAATTAAAGCCGTTAGAATAACATTTGTTTTAAGCATTGCGAAAAATACGGCTATTACGGTAATGAGCGAAGAAAAGGTCTGCGGTATGCTCTGCGATATCATCTGACGGAGCGTATCCGCGTCGTTTGTATAATAGCTCATTACATCACCGTGAGCGTGAGTGTCAAAATACCTTATAGGCAAAGTCTGCATATGGTTAAACATCTCGTCACGTATCTTTTTAAGCACGCCCTGCGCGACGCCTACCATAAGCACATTGTAAAGATATGTAGCAATTATTCCGCTCAAATAAATAAGGGCAAGCGTAACAAGCGCGTGAAAAAGAGGAGTAAAATCGGAGCTGCCGCTCTTTAACATCGGTGTTATATAATCATCAACAAGTGCCCTTAAAAACATTGAGCCGTTGACGCCTGCAACCGCGCTGATTATAATGCATAAAAGCACAAGCAGAAAATTAAAGCCGTAGCCCTTAAAAACATATGATAAAAGGCGTTTTACCGTCATACCCATATTTTTTGGCTTCCCGCCGCCGAGTCTTGGCATTTTACTCATCTCCTTTCATCTGGGATTCATAAACTTCTCTGTATATTTTATTGTTTTCAAGAAGCTCCTCATGCGTTCCTATACCGTTTATCTCTCCGCCTTCCATAACAACTATAACATCCGCGTCCTTAACGGAGGATATACGCTGAGCAATAATAAGCTTTGTAATATCGGGTATTTTATTCGCGAAAGCTTCTCTTATTAAAGCGTCCGTCCTTGTATCGACAGCGCTTGTGGAATCGTCAAGAATAAGAATTTCAGGCTTTTTAAGAAGCGCTCTCGCAATGCAGAGCCTCTGACGCTGACCTCCCGAAACATTTGAGCCGCCCTGCTCGATATATGTATCGTACCCGTCCGGAAAAGCTTCGATAAATTCATCTGCGCAGGCAAGCTTGCAGGCATTTTTTATTTCCTCGTCGGTGGCATTTTCGTCGCCCCAGCGCATATTTTCTTTTATGGTACCCGAAAACAGTACATTTTTTTGAAGAACCACAGAAACAGAGTTTCTTATTGTTTCAAGGTCATAGGCTTTAACATTTATACCGCCCACATATACGGTCCCGTCCGTTACATCATATATACGGGGAATAAGCTGTACAAGTGTGGTTTTTGACGAGCCTGTACCGCCTATTATGCCGACCGTCTGTCCCGATTTTATTTCAAGATTTATATTTTTAAGACACAGATTGTTTTTGTTTGAAGCGTAACTGAAGCTTACGTTTTCAAATCGTATGCTCCCGTCCGGAACTTTGAGAACAGGCTTTTCGGGCTGCACAATATCGGGCTTTTCGTCCAGAATTTCGGCAATTCGTTCCGCGGAAGCCCTTGATATTATAATCATAACAAAAACCATTGATATCATCATAAGGCTCATAAGTATCTGCATAGTGTAAGAAATAAGGCTTGTAAGCTGACCTGTTGTAAGCTTTCCTCCTATTACATATCTCGCGCCGAACCACGATATCATAACCATACAAAAATATATCGAGAACTGCATAAGCGGCGAGAACTGCATAAGCGGACCGTTGAGCGCCAAAAGTCTTTCGGCTTTTGTGAAAAGGCGATAAATTCTTTCAGAAACGTCAGCGAATTTTTCCTTTTCGTGCTCCTCACGAACAAAGGATTTTACCACTCTTATACCCCGCAGATTTTCCTGAACCACATTATTTAACCTATCGTAGGTTTTGAAAACCTTTTCAAAAGTCGGGTGTGCTTTTGCGGCAATAAGTAAAAGCCCGATACCCAGCACAGGCACAATACAAAGAAAAATCAGCGACATACGTTTGTTCACGCTTGCCGCCATAATAAGCGAAAAAGCAAGCATAAGCGGACATCTTACAGCAACTCTTATTATCATCTGATACGCCATCTGAATGTTTGTTATGTCGGTTGTAAGACGTGTGATTATGCTTGAAGTCGAAAACTTATCAATGTTTGCGAAAGAAAAACGCTGCACATTATAATACATATCTTTTCGCAGGTTTTTCGCAAAACCCGATGAAGCCCGCGCGGCGAAATTGCCCGAAAGTACGCCGAATAAAAGCGAAATACAGGCAAGGAAGACGATAATACCGCCTATTTTCAGTATCGTACTCATATCGCCCTTATTTATTCCGTTATCTATCAGAAACGACATAATAAACGGAATTGTAACTTCAATAATAACCTCCATACTTACACAGACAGGGGCAAGAATTGAAGCTTTTTTATATTCTCTCACACTTCTAAGCAGTTTTTTTATCATATATTATAAGTCATACCTTTCGATGTAAAATTTTAGTCATTTTTATAATTATAGCACTTTTTATTTTTTATGTCAACGCAACTTTAAAATTTAACACAATTGTTACACAAAAGGGGTTTATTTTTTCTTTAATTTATGGTAAAATGGTAATAAAAGAATATGTATTTTAATTATATAAATTAAAGAAAGGAAACCTTGTTAAAATGAAAAAAGTATCACTGTTTTTAAGTTTGCTTGCTTTAATCTCATCTTTTTCCGTGCCGGTTTTCGCGGATTGGTCGGAATCCTCCGAACAAAGGCTTGTATGGGGCGTTGACCTTATAAATGTTACAAACCATACTTCGGCGGGAAATCAGAAAATAAAAGTGCTGAGAATTGACCTGTCAAACCCCAGGCTTAAAATCAAGCTGCTGTTTGACAGCCGCGGCGTGAGTTATCTTGCAAACGTTAAAAATCTTGCGGCGGCTGATGAAAGAGTGGTAGCCGCAATAAACGCCGATTTTTTTGGTTGGTACAGCAAGGATAAATCCCGCGGCTCGGCGGCGGGGCTTAATATTTCGGAGGGAGAACTCGTTTCGTCACCGCCAACCGAGGAGGAGCTTGCGTCAATGGTTTTTACCGACAGCGGAAGCATACTTACTCAATATTTTAAGCCCGCTGTTTCCGTTATAACCGCAGATGAGCAAACATATAAAGTCAGTGCCGTAAACAAATACGATTCTCTTAAAGACCTCGCGATTTATAACTCTTTATGGGGCGAAACCTTTTACAGCGAGGGCGGCACACAGTTTGTTGCCGTTATCGAAGATGGCATAATAACAAAGATAACCAATGAAGAAGGTAATATTGATATTCCCGAGAGCGGCATAATTGTGACCGGACTTTCGGATATGACCGACTTTTTCGGAATAATAAAAGAGGGCGATACCCTTGAAACGGACATTTCCTTTACTCCATATTTCGGAGATATCGAAACAGCCGCGGGAGGCGGTACCATCCTTGTAAAAAACGGCTATGCCGCAAAAATAACACATATGCGTTACGGCAGAGATTTCAGAACGGCGGCGGGCGTTTCACAGGACTGCAAAACGCTTTATCTGATAGCAGCCGACAAAGGCGGCGGAAGCATAGGTATGTCGCTTGCGGAGCTCAGCAAGTTTATGATAAATCTCGGTGTTTATGACGGTATAAATTTTGACGGCGGCGGCTCAACGCAGATGGTTGCCCGTGCCGACGCTGACGATGCCCTTTCCTATGTGAACAGTCCCGAAAACGGATATTACCGTCCTGTAATAAATGCTCTCGGTATAGAAGTGACGGGCGGCGAAAGAGGCATAGCAGACGGCATAACGGTAAAAACAAACGCCGATACCGTGGCAGTCGGTGAAACCGTTACGGCACAGGGAAAGGTTTTTGACCAGCTTTATTACGGTATGGAAAAACCCGAAGATGCTGAGTTCACATACAGCTTTGAAGGCGTGGGCGGAAAAGCGGACGGTAACACATTTATTCCCGACGAAGCGGGCAGGCTTACCGTCAGCGCTTATATGAATGATTTTTCGGCATATAAAATAATTGATGTTATTGAGCCTTACAAATATGTTGACGCGGATTCTCTTATTTATAAGGTAAACGTCGGTGATACCGTACCTTACACTATAAACGCGATAACCTTAAAAGGAAAAACCGAAAAAGTAGATGTAAACAAGGTTGACATAATAATTGACGGCGATATTGCCGAAGTAAACGGAAATGTTATAACCGCAACCAAAGCGGGATTCGGAACAATTAATTTTACCTATGGTCAGTTTAATTTCAGCGCTTATCTTTCGGTGGGAGGTGTAATGCCAAAAGATATGCTTGATACAGACATAACATATGATGACGAGCTTTTTAACGATAATTTTACACCAATAGCCTCTATAAGCGCAGGCATAACACCTACCGATACACTTCTCGCAGAAATTGCGTCAGGACAGCTTTTGAAGCAGCTCAAAAGCTCAAAGCTTCGGTATTCGTTTGACGACCTTTCGCTTAAAAGCGGCGAATATGTATCCGATAATATAACGCTTGTAAAAGCAGACAGTGCCGAAAAGCTTTCCGGCGGAATTTCATGCGGCACAAAAGCACTTGTTGTCGCGCTTGATAATTTTAATGAGAACGATACTTTAAAGCTTGCTAACGAGTTAAGCTATAATGTCGCGGACGGAAAAGACGTTTTTGTTGTATATGAAGGAACGACGCTTAATATTCAAAACTACGGCGAAGTGCGTTTCATTTCGCTGCCGCCGCTTACGCCGTCACTTCTTACAAATCAGAAAACTGCGTTAATTTTTGATGCCGGTTTTAAAAACGGCAAGACGGTTTACAGAATTAAAAAACTTCGTTTATGGAATTAGCAAAAACGGGCTGTGACAAAACGCACAGCCCGTTTTTAAAACTATTTTAGAACGAATCAAATGTCTTTTTGATTTTTTCCCACCATTTAGTCTGTTTGTTATAATTTTTCTCGTTGGAGCTTTCGGCAAACTGCTGTAATATCTCCTTCTGCTTTGAGGTAAGATTTTTGGGGACTTCAACAATTATTCTCACATATTGATTGCCGCGGTTAGAGCTGTTAATATACGGAAGCCCTTTTCCTTTGAGAGTTATTGTTTCATGACTTTGCAGCCCTTCGGAAATTTTAACTTTTTCCTTGCCGTAAAGCGTCGGCACCTCAATTTCGGCGCCGAGAGCCGCCTGAACAAAGGTAATCGGCACATCACAATGTATATCCTGTCCGTCCCTTTCAAAAACAGCGTGCTTACCTACAGAAATCTGTATATAAAGGTCTCCCGGTCTGCCGCCGTTTGAGCCTACGTCACCGCCGCCGCTGTTCTGAATAACCTGCCCGTCGGCAATACCCGCCGGGATTTTAACGGTTTTCTTTATCTTTCTGCGCACTTTACCTTTACCATCGCAATCGGCACATTTATCTTTAATTACCTTGCCTGTGCCGCCGCAGGCGGTACACGTCCTTGTTGACATAAACTGCCCGAACGGCGTATTCTGCGCGCTTCTGACCTGACCTGTTCCGTTACATACCGAACAGGTTATGGGTGATGTACCGGGCTTTGCGCCGCTGCCTCCGCATTTCGCGCAGTTTTCAACCCTCATATAGGATATTTCCTTCTCTACGCCAAAAGCGGCTTCTTCAAAAGTAATGGTAAGTGCCATTTCAAGCGTTCTGCCCTTGCGCGGCGCGTTACGCCGCTGCCCTCCGAAACCGCCGCCGAAGCCGCCGCCGAAAATATTTCCGAAAATATCTCCGAGGTCCACGTCCTGAAAACCTCCGCCGAAACCGCCGCCGGCTCCCGCCCCGTAGTTCGGGTCAACACCGGCATGCCCAAACTGGTCATACCTTGCCTTTTTGTCACTGTCACTGAGTACGGCGTAAGCTTCGTTTATCTCTTTAAATTTCTCTTCGGCTTCTTTATCGCCGGGATGAAGATCCGGGTGGTACTTTTTTGCCATTTTCCGGTAAGCACTCTTTATTTCATTGTCGGAAGCTCCTTTGTTTATGCCAAGAACCTCGTAATAATCTCTTTTATCCACGTTTTATTCCCCCGCCTGAAGGATAAAGGCTGCGCGCGTAACGCAGCAGCCCGTTCCTTTCTGCCAATCAAATTTATTTGTTGTCGTCAACAACCTTAAAGTCATCATCGCCGCCGGAAGCATTTGTATCCGCGCCGCCCTGTGCCGCCTGTCCCGCAGCCTGTGCCTGTGAGTAAATTTTCTGCGATATCTCGCCAAATTTCTTCATAAGCTCATCTGTTGCAGCTTTAATTGCAGCCGAATCGGTGCCTTTAAGAGCTTCTTTAACCTTCGCTATCTCGTCCTCAATGCCCTTCTTTTCATCAGCGCTTACTTTATCGCCAAGGTCGGAAAGAGTTTTTTCGCACTGATATACCATATTTTCGGCATTATTTCGCGTTTCGATTTCCTCTTTGCGTTTTTTATCTTCATCGGCGTACATTTCAGCTTCTTTTACGGCCTTGTCGATTTCCTCATCGGAAAGATTTGTGCTTGCCGTAATTGTAATATTCTGCTCGTTGCCTGTACCGAGGTCTTTCGCGCTGACATGTACAATGCCGTTAGCGTCAATATCAAAAGTAACCTCAATCTGCGGAACACCTCTCGGAGCAGGCATAATGCCTGTAAGCTTAAAGTTTCCGAGAGACTTGTTATCCCTTGCCATTTCTCTTTCGCCCTGAAGCACATTAATCTCAACTTCGGGCTGGTTATCCGCCGCGGTTGAAAATACCTGACTCTTTTTAGCGGGAATTGTTGTGTTTCTTTCAATAAGCTTTGTGCATACACCGCCGAGCGTTTCAATACCGAGTGAAAGCGGCGTTACGTCAAGAAGAAGAAGGTCTTTTACGTCGCCCGCAAGCACACCTGCCTGAATAGCGGCGCCGACAGCAACACATTCATCGGGATTAATACCTTTGTGCGGCTCCTTGCCAAGCAGATTTTTAATTGCGTCCTGAACCGCGGGAATACGGCTTGAACCTCCGACAAGAAGTATTTTATCTATCTGACTTACCGAAAGTCCCGCATCGGCAAGCGCCTTTTTTGTAGGCTCCATTGTTGCCGCAACAAGGTCGCTTGTAAGCTCATTGAACTTTGCTCTTGTAAGCGTTATGTCAAGATGCTTCGGACCTGTCGCGTCCGCTGTGATAAACGGAAGATTAATATTTGCCGTAGTTATGCCCGAAAGCTCGATTTTCGCTTTTTCTGCGGCTTCTTTAAGCCTTTGCATAGCCATTTTGTCGCTTCTGAGGTCAATGCCGTTTTGCTTTTTAAATTCATCGGCAAGCCAATTCATAATTTTTTCGTCAAAATCATCGCCGCCGAGACGGTTGTTACCGTTTGTCGCAAGCACCTCAAAAACGCCGTCGCCTATATCAAGAATTGATACGTCAAAAGTACCGCCGCCAAGGTCAAAAACAAGTATTTTCTGCGCGCCGCCCTTATCCATACCATAAGCAAGCGAAGCCGCCGTCGGTTCGTTTATGATACGCAGAACTTCTAGTCCCGCGATTTTTCCGGCGTCCTTTGTTGCCTGACGCTGACTGTCGTTAAAATAAGCTGGAACGGTAATTACTGCCTGCGTAACCGTTTCTCCGAGATATGCCTCGGCGTCCGATTTCAGCTTCTGCAAAATCATAGCCGAAATTTCCTGCGGCGTATAGGATTTTCCTTCAACCTCAACCTTATGAGCAGTACCCATTTCTCTTTTTATCGAGCTGATTGTGTTTTCGGGGTTTGTAATAGCCTGACGTTTTGCAACCTGTCCCACAAGTCTTTCACCGTTTTTTGTAAATGCCACAACCGAAGGAGTTGTTCTGTTACCTTCGGGATTTGCGATTACAACCGGCTCTCCGCCCTCCATAACCGCAACGCATGAATTTGTTGTTCCAAGGTCAATACCAATAATTTTTGCCATAATAAAATCTCTCCTTTATAACTGTAAAATTTCTTAATTTGCAACTTTAACCATACTCGGTCTTATAACTTTTCCGCCGATTTCATACCCTTTCTGAAAAACCTCAACAACGGTGTTTTCCGCTACGGTTTCATCTTCCGTATGCATTACGGCGTTATGCACATTCGGGTCAAATTCGCAGCCGAGAGCTTCAATTTCTTTAACTCCGAGCTTTGCAAATTCATCAAGCAGTGAACGGTAAATCATTTCAAGCCCTTGTTTCAGAGGGTTGTCGTCACTTTCGTTTTCCGCCGCCGCCTGCGCGCGTTCAAGGTTGTCAAGCACCGGCAAAAGCCCCGTAACGGTAAAAATTTTTACATCGGAAACAAGCTGCTCCTTTTCTTTTAGTGTACGCTTTCTGAAGTTATCATATTCGGCAAGCGTACGCTGATATTTGTCCAGATATTCATCTGCCTTTGCCGCCTTTTCGGTAAGCTCCGATATGTCCGGAGTTTCTCCCTGCACAGACTGCGCTTCGTCTTCAGCCGGAATATCCTGCTCTTTTAATTCTTCGGCTTTCTGCTTTGGCTTTTCATTCTTCTTCTCTTTGCTCAAGTTTATCTGTACCTCCTCCGAGCTGCGGCCTCATTCCTTCGCACAAGTATTCAAGCGCCGAAACAACTCTCGCGTAATCCATTCTTGTAGGACCTATAACGCCGATTGTTCCTTCATTGCCGTTAAACTCATAATTACAAAGCACAAGACTGCAATCCTTTAATTTAATTCCGTTTTTTTCATCGCCGATAATAATATTGACTTTATTTCCGGCAGACGGAAGATTTATCATACTTTGAAGCTGTTCTTTATTATCAAGCACCTCTAAAATTTCCTTTGCTTTTTCAATATCCGAATATTCCGGAAATTTCAGCAAATTCACTCCGCCATGCGATATAACTTCACGGGTATCCTTTTCACCGCAGGTTTCGCTCATAAAGCTGACAACTTTATCAATAAGCTCATCTGCGCCTTCATTTTCACTTTTAAGTCTGACTACGGTTTCAAGGCTGATATCTCCGAGCGTCCTGCCGCTTAAAGCCTTTGTAAGCTCTGCCGAAAGCATAACGGCTTCGCCGGAATCCACAAAACCGTCAAGACGTACTTTTTTGCTTTTCACGCCGCCTTCGTTTGTAACAATTATAATAACCGCTTCTTTTTCGGAAACAGGCACAAGCTGTACGGCTTTTATTCTGTTACGTTTTTTCCCGGAGCTTATCGCGACGGTCGCGTAATTTGTAACATTCGCGATAGCGAGAGAAGCTTTTTCGATAAGCTTATCAAAACGATTGGCTTTTTCGCTCATCGCCTCCTGCATCCTTATGGTTTCCATAACGGACAGCTTATATTTTTCCATAAGACTGTCAACAAAAACTCTGTAACCGAGTACGGTCGGGATTCTGCCGGCGGAGGAATGAGGCTGTTCGAGATAGCCCATTTCTTCAAGGTCCGCCATTTCGTTACGTATTGTCGCTGACGACAAATCTGTAACGTATTTTCTGGCGATTGTCCTTGAGCCGACAGGCTCGGCTGTTTCGATATAATCCTGAACAACGGCGTGCAAAATACGCCGTTTTCTGTCGGTAAATTCCATAATCACGCCGCCCTTCTTTTATTATTAGCACTCGCTTCATTTGAGTGCTAATAATAATTTACCACTTTTTTTCACATTTGTCAATAGTTTTTTTAATTTTTTTTATTTTTTCCTAATTAAAAATCAAATATTAAAAAATTTGTCGGAATATATTTCCTGCATACTATATTTTTTGCGGCACATAATAGGACTGTACAAAACATTTTGTACAAAGAAATTTTTTAAGGAGATTTTTAAAAATGGCACGTAACAAAAATGTTGTCCCCGAAGCTAAAGACGCTCTTAATAAGTTTAAGATGGAAGCCGCAAACGAAGTAGGCGTTAACCTTAAAAACGGTTATAACGGCGACCTCACTTCAAGAGAAGCAGGCAGCGTAGGCGGACAGATGGTTAAAAAGATGATTAAGTCTTACGAGGAAAGCATGAAATAAATATCCCCTCAGGGAATTTATTTAATTTTTTTCAAGTAAAATAAAAAATCATTTTTAAGGCATAAGCCGCGAAGGCAGGCTTTGCTTTATTGAACAGCGCCGCTATAAAGGGCAAAAAAGTTTACTGATTTTAGTTAATAATAAATTATACCAATTTCAGTAAAGGGCTGCACAGTTTTTGTGCAGCCCTGCTTTATATTGACTTTTATTTCTTTTTTTGCTATAATTATTTATAATAATTTTAACATACTGTTACAGAAAGGTATGAAGGCGAAAATGAAAATACGTGGCGCAATTTTTGATATGGACGGAACTCTTATTGATTCTCTGGTTTTTTGGAATATCTTATGGAACAAGCTTGGTAAAAAATATTTAAATGACGAGTCTTTTTATCCGACAGCCGCACAGGACCGTGCCACAAGAACAATGACAACAGAAAACGCAACGAATTACATTTACAATATATATAAATTCGGAGAAAGTAGTAAAGCGCTTTATGAGGAAGTAAACAATTATATCATTGATTTTTATATGAATGATGTAAAAATAAAAAAAGGAACAATCGAATTTCTTAAATATTTAAAAAATATCGGTATAAAAATGTGTGTTGCTTCAGCAACAGACAAGCCTTTTATTGAAAAGGTATTACAAAAATTTTGTCTTGAGAAATATTTTGACGGTGTTTTCTCATGCGCGGATATAGGAATCGGCAAAGATAAACCGGATATTTATTTTATAGCGGCAGATTTTTTAAAAATGAAACCTACAGATATATGTGTTTTTGAAGATTCCGCGACGGCGGTTGTAACCGCAAAAACGGCAAATTTTAGAACCGTCGGTATATATGATGAAAATAATTATGGGCAGGACATATTGAAGGCCAATTCGGATATATATATAAATAAAAAAGAAAATATAGATAAGCTTATTGGCTTATTTTGTAAAAAAAGTTGAAAAGTTTTGGTTTTTGTGATATAATAAAATCAACAATTAAAAGTCCGGCGTTGCCGCAAGGTAGATTTTATTGTTTCATTGCGCTCCGGCACGTTGCACCTTGCGTATATGATATAATAAAATCAAAAATTAAAAATCCGAGGTCGCTGTAAAATTAATTTTACTCATTTTGTCTTTGACGCTTTACGGCGTTAAAAATATAAATACATAAAAGGAGACTGGAAATTATGTGGAACAGAAAAGAACTTAAAGCAAAAGGCAAAACTGCTTTTAAGGCAAATTACTGGAAATCCGTGCTTTCGGCGTTGCTTTTGACAATTGCTGTCGGTGGAGCCGGATTCGTAGCTACAAAAGGAGCAGATAAAGATGAACTTTCCTCGCAGCTCAGCAATCTTACAGAAACGCAGCTTTTTGCTGTAATAATGGTTGTTTTGGGTGCAGTTGCGATAGTTGCTCTTGTTGTCGCAATCATTAGGATTTTTCTTCTTAACCCGCTTGAAGTCGGCTGCCAGCGTTTCTTTGTGGAAAACAGCAAAAATCCCGCAGAGCTCGGCGAACTTGGCTTTGGCTTCAAAAACCACTACGGAAGTGTGATAGCGACAATTCTTCTTCGTGATGTCTTTCTTTTCCTTTGGGGTTTGTTATTTATTATTCCCGCTATTATTAAAACCTATTCATATCGTATGGTGCCCTATATTGTAGCGGAAAATCCCGACATGAAAGCGACTGACGCTATAACACTTTCAAGAAATATGATGAAAGGTCATAAATGGAATGCTTTTGTACTTGACTTATCATTTATAGGCTGGTATCTTCTTTCTGCTCTGACTTTAGGTTTGCTTGCGTTTTTCTATGTTTATCCATATCATTACGCAACAAATGCGGAGCTTTACGGCGCTCTTAAAAACAAATAATTTTTAAAAGTAAATACAAAAGCAGCCTTCAAAAAACAGAGGCTGCTTTTGTATTTATTTCTGTCCGGGTACATTTTCCCAATCTTTTAAAAAACGCTCTATTCCGCTTACGGTAAGAGGGTGATTTATCATCTGCTCTATTACCTTGTAGGGTACGGTTGCGATATCGCACCCCGCAAGAGCCGCGTCCGTTACGTGCAGAGGACTTCTTACGGAAGCCGCTATAATTTTCGTTTCTATGCCGTGAATGTCAAAAATATCCGCAATATCACGCGCAAGCTCCATACCGGTATCGTCAATATCGTCAAGTCTTCCGATAAACGGGCTAACATAGGTTGCCCCCGCGTTTGCCGCAAGAAGCGCCTGCGCCGCGGAAAAAACCAGCGTAACATTCGTTCTTATAGCAAGCTTTTTCAACTGTTTTACTGCCTTTAAGCCTTCGACGCACATCGGGATTTTTATAACAAGGTTAGAGTTGTTAACCGCTTCATAAAGCTTCTTCGCTTCATCAACCATCTCGTCTGCCCGCATAGATACAACCTCGGCACTTATAGGTCCGTCAACAATTTCCGAAATTTCTTTTACCACCTGCAAAAAATCCCTGCCTTCTTTTGCAATAAGCGATGGATTTGTCGTAACTCCGCATATAATGCCCATATCGTTTGCTTTTTTGATTTCCTCGACATTTGCCGTGTCAATAAACAGTTTCATTCTTAACTTCGCCTCCCTATGCCTCTATTTAAAAAATTCTTTTTCCAGCTCCTCGCATATATAATGATAAACAGGCAGATGCATTTCCTGCACCTTAAACGTTTCCGTTTCGGGAGCTTTAACGGTAACATCACAAATTGCCGAAAGTCTGCTCTGACTTTTTCCCGTAAGCGCTATTGTTTTAAGCCCTTTTGCTTTCGCGACCTTCGCGGCAAGAACAACATTTTCCGAATTTCCCGAGGTTGATATACCTATAAAAACATCGTTTTCTCCGCCATATCCGAAAACAAGCTGCGCATATACCATATCCGCCTTAACATCATTCGCGTATGCCGATATAACCGCGCTTTGCGAGGGTAATGATATTGCAGGAAGCGCCCCTTGAAGATTATTTGCTATATATTCGGCATCCTCAAAACCAAGATTTTTAAGCTTTTCCCTGAAAGGACCGCCAAGCTTTCTTTTCAGCATAAAGCCCTTCATCAGCTCTCCGACAATATGGTCGCTGTCGGCGCAGCTCCCACCATTGCCGCAAACAAGCAGCTTCCCTCCTTTACGGTACGCTTTTTTTATAATGTCAACCGCCGCTTCAATATCACAGCGGCAGACTTCAAGCAGGGGATACCTCATATAAAGCTCACTCATATCCACCTGTCCTTTCCGTGTTTTTACTCATATATTCCGCGACGCAAAACGCTGCGTAATCACCTATACTGTCACCGAGAGCCGCCGGAACGATTTCACATTTTTTTCTTGAAAAAGACAGCGCTTCTTTTTCAATAATCTTATTCATTTCACCTTCAAGGAGTCCCCCGCTTCTTTCAAAAACGCTTCCTATAACTATTCGTTCGGGATTCAAAATATCAATCAACACGGAAAGCCCCTGTCCAAGCCTTCTTCCGCTTTCGGCATAAACCTCCGCGGCGTCGGCAAAACCTTCCTTGGCTTTTTCGGCAATTAATTTTGCGGTAACATTTTTTAATTCCCCGTAACTGCCGCAATATGAAACCGTTTTACCCTCCTGCAGCTTTTCAATGGCATATATTCTTCCAAGCTCCGCTATACCGTTGCCCGAACAAAAACCCTCAAAAGAACCCCGTTTACCGTAACCTACGGGACCGTTTTCGGCAAGCCTTATATGCCCTGCCTCCCCTGCCATATCGTTTGTACCCGTATATAGCCGGCCGTTTAAAATAAGCCCGGCGCCCAGACCGCTTCCGAAGGTAAGAAAAATCATATTTTTACAGCCTTTTCCCGCGCCAAACAACCATTCCGCAAGCGCGCAGGCATTCGCGTCATTCTGCAGATAAGCCCGCAGACCGTATTTTTCCCGAAGATATTTGCAAATTTCAACTCTGTCCCAGCCGGGAAGATTGGGAGGGGAAAGTATAATGCCTTGTTTGGAATCAAGCGGACTTCCGCAGGAAATACCTACAATATCCGGCTTATCCGTCATACTCTTTGCAAGCTCTGTAAGCTTATCAATAACCGCTAACGGCGGCAAATTATGATTTGTCTGTATAATTTTTTTATCTTCTATTTTGATTTTTCCGTCCGAAAACTCACCTATACTGACGGCGCATTTCGTTCCGCCTATATCAAAGCCTATCATTTTTATCCTCTCCCTTCACTAAAAATTGTCACAATATTATAAATCTTCACATAATCGCTTTATACCGCTGTTTACATTGCCTTTTAAAAACAAATTATAAGCTCATGTTTCAGGAAATAAACACTGGATACACAAAAATTTAAGAGTTTTCAAATCTTTAATCAGCCTGTTTTTTTTTGGGGTACACTTTTTAAATTTATTTTATTTTCCTCTAAACGGCTACTTCGAATGTATATCAAGCTGATTGTAGGGTACTGAAATTCCGTTTTGCTCAAGCCCTAAAAGCACGCACCTTAAAGCGTCACGTCTTAACTGGAGCCTGTATTCGGGATTACATATAATGCGCAGACGATAGTTTATACTTGAAGCGCCAAGCTCATCAACACCGCAATATGAACACTCTTCTGTATGCTCAAGCTTTGAAATTTCCGACAAAATATCGCCTATTGTTTTTTCGGCGTCCGAAACGCTCACTTCATATGGCATGGGAATTACTACGTAAAGCTGTTTTGACACAACCTCAACAATTTCAATGTTTCTGTTTGACACCGAAACTATATTCATTGTTTTAAGATCCTCAATTTTTGTGGTTTTAAGCCCTATAGCAAGCACTTTGCCCCATATATTACCGTAATAAATAACATCACCGACATGAAAATAGTCGTTTGATATAATATCAAAGCCTTTAATCATATCTTTTAAAACGTCCTGAATGGCAAAACCGATAATAATACCCATGATTCCTATTCCGGCAAAAATAGACGTAACGTTTACACCGTTTACCTGTAAAAGAAGCAGCACGGTAATTGCCGTAAAGACATAACGCAAAACGCTTCTTGTCATTTTTATGTATGATTTGCTTTTTTTTGAACGGAAAATACTGCCGCTGCTTTTCAAAAACAAAAACGAGATAACCTTATAAATAGCAAAGCATATAAGTATTATCACAACCGAATTTATAAGGTCAATATGAGCTATTCCTTCGGTAACTTCCCCGGTAACTTCCTCAAGCTTTTCTGTATTCATTTTCAAAACTCCTAACCGTAAAGTTCACTGCCTTTATATTTATCAACAAGCGTTTTCGCGTTTACGTTATTCTGCTCAAGAAGCCATTTGAAAAGCTCAGGGTCGGAATACGCGTTTACCCATGAATTATGCTTGACATCTTCATATATTGTCAGCTTTGCTTTTCCTCCGGTATAGTTTACTCTGTCAACCATTTTTTTGCTTTCCTCAACCAAAACAGCGCTGTCAAGAGCGCCGTGAAATGCCCATACCGGAACATTTACGAGCCTCCCCGCATTCCAATACATACCTCCGCCGCAAACGGGAGCGATTGCCGCAAAATATTCGGGCAGGCTCATTGCGAGCTGCCATATGCCGTAGCCTCCCATGCTTGCGCCCATACCGTAAATTCGTGTTTCATCGGCATATTGCAGATTTGCCGCTTTTTTTAAAAGCTCCTCAACCATTTCAAACATATCAAACCATGTGTTTGTGCTGCAAAGAGGGGCAAACACAACAAAGGGGAAATCCTGATACTTTTCTGTTATTTCAAAAAAGGGGTTTGTTTTAAGCACTTCAATATCCTCACCTCTGCCGCCTGCGCCGTGCATAAAAAAAATAAGGGGATATTTTTTATCCTCGGAAAATCCGTCCGGAAAACGGATCGTATATTTTTTGTCTTTAAAAGTATAGTCTTTAAATTCCATATCTGCGCCAACCCTTTCATAAATATTGCTTTTCTTTTCCAATTATACATCTTATCGAGAAAAAAGTCAATATATAAAAAATCAAAAAATATGTGTCAAAAAAAATACATTTTCATATAATATAGTGTGGTTATAAAACCACGTCAACATAAAAAAGGAGGCAAACATATATGTATAACAATTTTGACAATTGCGGATGCGGATGCGATAACGGATTCGGCGGTCCCGTAATGGGTGCTGTGTCGGGCCCTATGGGCGGTCCCGGTTCTCCCCTTATAGACCAGCTTTGCAATAACATAGGCAGAGTAGTTACAATTTTCACTGCCAGCGGCGGTGTGTCGGGCAGCGGATTTACAGGGCTTCTTGTATGGGCAAACAACAACGCTGTAAAGCTTGTTACAAATCTCCCATCGGCTCCCGCCAATCCTCTCGGTGACTGCGGCTGCAATAACGGTCTTTTCTGGAATTCAAATTATTGCGGCAACAGCACAAACGGTTCTTCCGTTATCATTCCTACCTGCCAGATTGTTTCTTTTGTATTCACAGAAATTTAAAAAAACAATTAAACGCGGCAAGGTGCGGAGATTTTCCGCACCTTCAGCTTAATGACAAAGTCATTAAGCTGAACAGAGACTGAGAAGCGAAGGTATATTTCGTCCTTTAAATCTCGCCTTAGTACAAAGGTACGGTAGAGGTTTAAAGGGCGAAAAGCAAGCAGTGGCGCGGTTTCATAGAAAACCGCGCCACTAACATACAATTAAATAAAAAATCAGAAAAAATGCATTTTCATTCTATAATAATAAAATACCGCAAAAATAATTGCCGCTGCCGCAAAAATAAAAAGTACCGTGTAAAAAATCGCCGGCGCTCTGCTTTTCAGCCTGTGATTTTTCGCGTATTCATCAATTATCTTTTTTGCTTCGTCAATAATAAAATCATCTTTTCCGGCTTTTTCGTTCAAAATAAATATTGCCTGTTCAATGCCGCATTTCCCGGGATTTCTGACTATCAGAACACGCTTTCCCAAGGTATATTTTTCCACAATATTCCCTCCCGCGCATATTTTAAATATATTATACGTAAGACGAGCGGTTTTAATTCATTCTTTCGAAATTTTCGCGACAATAATTGTCATATCGTCCTTCGGCGCGCCCATAGACATAGAGGCGAACATCAGGTATTCCGCAATTTCTCTCGGCTCCGATTCATCGCATTGCATAAGCGCGTGACAAAGCTTATGTTCGCCCTCCATACGGTCTCCCGACGTATCGGGTACTCCGTCGCTCATAAGAACAATATATCCGCCTCCCGAAACGCTTAAATTTTTTGTCTGCATTTCGCTGATTTCTAGTATGCCGAGAGGCAGTGACGACCAGCCTATTTTCTCAACGCCCTTTTCGGTTTTGACATAGCTTGACGCTGCCCCCGCTTTTGTAAACTCAATATTTCCGCTCCGAAGATTTATTTTCACAGCATCCGCAGAAATACACGACTCGTTTTCTTTGCCCGATATCATAACGTTATTTATCATTCTGAAAGCTTCCTCCGCCTCAAATCCCGCGCGGGTAAGCTTTTCAAAAAGCTTTGCCGTCCAGCCGCTTTCCTTTGCGGCAAGCGCGCCGCTTCCCATACCGTCACCCACAAGGCAAAAAAGATTTCCCTTTCCGTCGTCAAACCATACCGCCGTATCGCCTGTGCGGCGCTCCTTGCTGTCAAGGCTCATTACGGCGACTTCATATTTATAATGTTCCTTTTCTATCATTGTAAGTATTGTTCCCCCGTCATATTTTTCCTCACTTACGGTATGCATATTCATTGATTCTATTCCGGCAATCACCTCAAAAAGCCCCGATTTATTTTTTGTAACGCATACACTGCCACACTGAACACCGTTGCGGGTAAGAGCTTCCGCAATTTCGGCGGATAAAAATTCATAGGTATCATATCCTTCGACTATGCGCTTTTTTTGCCTCTCTATAATATCCGCCATATCTTCAAGCCCTTTGGCAATAAATTTCCGGCATAAACCGTCCTTCACAGAAAGCAGATTTTTTTCTTTATAAAACGAAAAGCTGTCCTTTACTCTGTCAATAACTCTGTCGCCGTGAATACATTTCCATGCGGTAATCTTTGAAACGTTTTCCTCCGTGCAATCCCCGTCTCTTATTATAAGCTCCGTTATATATTTTATTGCCTGTTCGGTTTTTGCGCGGTTTTTCCCCGTACAATATTTTTCAAGTGTGCAGCCCTCGCAGACATTTTTTTTGACCGCCCGCATGATATCCGGGCAGCTGTCTTTTTGTTTTACGCTTTTTCCCATTTCCCCAATCACTCCGGCAACAGCGTCTATGGCCCCTTCAATTTCATTCATAGCGCCGCAAACAGCGTTTTTTTGTCCCTTTATCATACTTTTGCCGGGAGAGAGAGCCGCCTTTTTTGTTGTGTATCTTGTTATGTAATCCATAATATATTGCGGTGTAAAATAAAAAAGCGTGGTTGCGGCTGTAAGCTCAAGCGTAATTAAAGGTGAGGTTTGCTCGCCAAACGTACATGCGGTATAAACCGCGTTTGCGAGAGCCGCGCCCACAATAATTCCCCATCTGTTTAAATCAGCAAGCACAGAACAGCCTATCGCGGTAAATATATACATCGTGAGCTCTGCCGATATATCACCTCCGCTGACTGCCCCAAGCACGGCGGCAAGTGTTACGGAAACTCCAATACCGCATTTTTTAGCGGCAAAAATTATCATATAAAGGCTTAACACCGCTTCCGGTCTTACTCCCATAATATCTATTCCGCCAAGTCCCGCCGCAGCACAGGCGGCAACCACAAACACGGATATTGCCTCGTCACTGTTTAAAATTGTTCCGCCCCTCGAAATTATTTTTACGGCATTTTCAAACGCGGCGGCAGAGCCTATTATAAGCGCTCCTTCAATTATAAGCATTATATAGTCAAAACCGTAAGAGCCGTTTACGGCAAGAATTATCATTCCGCAGATAACATCTGTTCCCGCGCCTATAAAAGCGCAAAGAAGCGTATTGTTTTTAAAAATTTCCTCATCTGTTTTATGCAGGGCATATATAACGAGAAATGTCATAAACGCGCGGAGCTTAAAAATATCAAGTCCCGATAAAATAAGACCTGCCGCTGTAAAAAACATTGCCGGCACAAGCTTTTTGCCGTGTCTGTTCGCTATAGTCCAGCCAATCCCCGTCGGCATAATCATTCCCCATACACTGACCCTGCCGGCAAGCAGACCTATAACCGCCATAATTACAGCGGCGGGAATATTCTTTTTTTCCGCCTGCTTTGCCCTTTTATATGTAAGTATTTCATTTGGTTTAACTGCCGTTTTCATTTGCAAATCCGCCTTTCACTTTTCCGTTTCCATTTTTTACCATTTTTAATTATACCATTATTCCCTTGTAAAAAAATGTCGTAATAAATATATTAAAGCAAATAACTTGTCCAAAAATTTCTACATTATTTTCCTTTTTTATTGTTGACTAATTTTAAAAAATAGTATAAAATAATATTAAAGGCTAAAACCGGAGGGAAAATTTATGAGAATGAGAAAAAAAGCAAACCGTGAAGCACGGCTTGAAAAATGCGCTTCACTTCTTATAGATGAGCCGACGCGAAATAAAGGAAAATGGAAAAGCGTTTTTAAAAATGATAACCCCATACATCTTGAAATCGGCTGCGGAAAAGGCGGCTTTATTTCACAGCTTGCGGCGAGAAATCCCGACATAAACTATATAGCTGTTGAAAAATGCGTTGACGTAATAATAATGGCAATGGAAAAAATTATGAACTTCGGAATTAAAAACGTGTTTTTTATAAGCGGTGACGCCGGACTTTTGACGGAAATATTTGAAAAAGGTGAAATTTCGAGAATATATATAAATTTCTGCGACCCGTGGCCCAAATCACATCATAAAAAAAGACGGCTTACACACCGCAGCTTCCTTGATATATATAAAAATATTCTGCCCTGCGGCGGCGAGGTTCATTTTAAAACCGATAACCGTAAGCTTTTTGAGTTTTCACTCAATGAGTTCGCGGATTGCGGCATAAAAATGCGAAATATAAGCCTTGACCTTCACGCGGGTAATTTTGAGGATAATATAATAACGGAGTACGAAAAAACCTTCTCGGAAAAAGGCTTTCCCATATTCCGTGCGGAGCTTATTTTTTAGCGGTAGGCTGTAACATCTGAAGCTTCAGATGTTACACCCGGTATAGCTTTTCTTTTAAGGAGAAGGTTTTTCTATTTAAAAAATCCCAAAAATTTTTTTCTTACAAGGCTCTGTACTTACCGACACAAGCGTATATCCCGTTTCGTCAATTACGCTTTTAAGCTCTGTCATACCAAGAGCTTTTTCCGAAACAATTTCGGTTTTGCCTTCGGAATGTGACGATGACACTTTTTTAATGTTAAATTTTTTTCTTACAGCGTCATTTATATGCGCTTCGCACATTCCGCACATCATTCCGTCAATCTTCAAAACTGTTTTTACCATATAAAAATCACTCCTATTCTCTGTTTTTTAATATTTCGGTCAGTTTTATTTTTCTTAAATATCTTGTCAGGCAAAAATATGTCAGGATATATGAAACAACAACGGTCAGAATAACCACAGCGTAATGAGCCGCGTTCATATCGCACATTATGGCGCCGTTTACATTTGACACACAATACGGGTATATAAAATCAACAATGAGCTTACATAAAGGCATACCGAAAATCAGCGCGAAAATAACCATATAAAGCGAATTTGAAAGATAAAGCGAATTTACCGTTCTCTCATCAAATCCGAGCGCCTTCATAAGTGACACCGAAAAGGCGCTTCTGTCAATTTCAAGCTTCATAAGAAGATACATTACTGCAACGAAAATAACAACGGATATAACTATCATCATAACAATCATACCCCACATAAGCGTCATAAATTTTTCCGCTCCCGAAACAAGGCTTTCACGCTTTATTTCCGTCAGCACCATATTATGTCTGAAATTAACCGGCGTATCCGAAAAAACCGTATTGTAGTAATAGTTTTCGCTTTTCGGCACCCTTTCGCCCTTTTTTAAATCATTTATATTAATATACGGCTGCCCGAAGGCTTTTCGCATAGCGTCAATATTCATAAAGAAATACAAACCGTTCCCGTATTTCACCTCGTCCTCAATTTCAAAAGCGTACAGCGTATCTCCCGCCATATCCTTAAACACGACCTTATCGCCCTTTTTACAGCCGAATTTTATTCTTGCCGAATCCGACATATAAACCTTGTCCGCCTCATCCGATAAATACGGCGCGAAATCAAAATAGGGATTGTCACGGTCAATGCCGAGCAGATTTACCGACATCTCGCCGCCCGTAATTTTAAAATCCATCTGAAAGCTCCGCATATAGCCTATAACCGGATTTTTGGGTAAATCGCTTACTGGATTTCGCAGTATATAGGTGTACTCCGCTTTAACATCATCGGCAACACTTTTTATATAGCCGTCAATACTGCTGTAACAGGCAACGGAAAACACCATCAGCAGTATTGACATTACTATACCGCAGAACAAAGTAATATTCCCCCGCAGCTCTCTTATAAATTGTCTGATTTTAAATTTTGCGGCAAAGCTTAGCCTGTCATCTTTTATGCTGAACCGTTTAATATTTGCCTTTTTACTGCCTCTCATCATTTCAAGCGGCATAAGATTCAGACGTTTATACAATACAAAACCGTTTATGAGTACGGTAAGCATTACGGGCATAATTATAAGATACAAAATGAGGTAAAGCGGATATATATGCTCAAGCTCCGCGAAGCTGTACATTGCCGAATATGTTTCGACCAGCATATCACTCAGAAAAAATCCGCAAACCGCCCCGAAAATCACAGCGCTTGCGGTAATCAACGCCGGTATTGTCATATAATGCAGGCATATTTCACGCTTGCCGCAGCCGAGAGAATATAATGTTCCTATTACCGTATGCTCCCTGTCTATGCTTTCGGAAGCAAAAATCGCAAGCATATATATAAGCAGAGCAAACATTATTACGCCTATTACAAGCGCCGATTGTTTACTGATTTTTGAATCGTCAAGAGCGTCGTTTATACGGGTGCTGTCTTTTGCTTCACTGAATGATGATATGTTTTGGATCTTACCGCTGCCGGGCAAATAATCCGCGAAGCTTTTGTAAAGCGTATCAAGTCCCGATGATATTGCGAGCGCTCCGTCGTAAAAAGGCGCCGTATCCGTCTCAACACCATTTTGTTTAAGCGCCTTCCCGAAATTTTCAACTTCAAAGGCAAGCATATTGCTGCCCCTTTTAAGCGCCCCTATATTTTCCGCAAAGCTTCCCTTTAAATCCTTTTGCGTTCCGGCTTTTATGTATGTGTCTTTTACGGCGTTATAATCAAAATCAAGCTCCGCCAGCTTATCTTTAAGCTCTCTGTGCGTACAGTCGCCCAAAATATACGCATAGTGATAAACTGTTTTTACCCCTTCCGTCATTCTTGTAAAATCGGAATAGGTAACGGCGGCAATACCAAAGTCATCATTTGCCGACACATCGCCGTCATTTTGCAGAATATAGCTGTAATCGGGCAAGGTTCCGATTGCCGTTATATAAAACGGCGTACCGTTTAAAACAATTTCATCGCCAAGCTTTAAGCCCTGATTTTTCGCGAATATTTTATCTATAAAAATTTCATTGGCTTTTTCCGGCAAAAAGCCTTCATCAACATTCGGAAGGTTTATTCTGCCGCGAAGCGCGAAAATCCGAAGAACCCTCTGCCCTTCCGCCGGCACGTCCGAATAAAACATTCTTTCAATCATTACGTCAAGCTTTTCAAGCTCTCTAAAATTTCTTGCCGAAAGCGGAGTATATGTTTCAAAGCTTCCGTCCTCCAAATTACACCTTGCCCATTCTTTATGAATTGTATATTCAATATCGTCCGCCGAAAGACACATTGCGGTTATAAGCGCCGTGACCATTGCGATAATAACAAACATCGCAAAGTTTCTGAAAAAATTTTGCTTTAAATCTCTCGGTATTCTTTTGCTCAAAATCATATAATTCACATCTTCTTTACCATTCGAGTTTTTCCGCGTGAACAATATCGGTATTTATTTCGGTTTTATAAACAATTCCGTCTTTTATATTTACGGTTTTTCCGCACATACGGCTTATTTCACGGTTATGCGTAACAATGATAACGGTTGTTTTATAATTACGATTTATTTTTTCGGTAAGCGCAAGTATATCCTTTGAAGTTTTGTAGTCAAGCGCTCCCGTCGGCTCATCACATAAAAGAAGCTTTGGATTTTTTATAAGCGCCCTGCCTATTGAACATCGCTGCTGCTGTCCTCCGGAAAGCTCATTCGGAAACCTGTTCTGTACTTCCTCAAGACCGAGTACCGCTAATATTTCGTCCATGTCAAGCGGGTTTTTTGAAAGATATTCACCAAGCTGTATATTTTCTTTCACCGTAAGGTTTGGCACAAGATTATAAAACTGAAAAACAAAGCCCAGAAAATCCCTTCTGAAATCCGAAAGCTTTTTTTCATTAAGCACGGCAATGTTCGTTCCGTCAATAACAATTTTTCCGCTGTCGGCTCTGTCAAGCCCTCCAATCAGGTTGAGAAGCGTTGATTTGCCGCTTCCCGACGGTCCTAAAACCGCGCATATTTCGCCTTTTTCAACCGACATATCTACACCGTTTAAAACGTTTACTCCCGCGCTTCCTTCACCAAAACGCTTTTTTAAATTTATAATTTGCAGAAATGGCATATCAAAACTCCCCCTTTTCGGTAAACTTTGACTAATAAGATTAGAAGTAGCTAACTCGTCGCCCGAATATATGGGTTAGCTTTTTCTAACCCATATAAATTATACTACAATTTTATTAAAAAGTCAACATTTTTTATTTAAAATCAAATCAACAGCCTCCGCGACGCCGTCATTTTCGTTTGACGCCACTATGTAATCCGCCGCGTTTTTAAGACTTTCTGTCGCATTTCCGACGGCAATTCCGATACCGGCTTCACAAACCATTTCCATATCGTTGCCGCTGTCGCCTATCGCAACAGACAATTCCGTCGGAAAATCTATCTCTTTAAGCGTATCTTTCATGGCGCTTGCCTTGCTATAGCCTTTAACGACCGTTTCACAATAGGTTTTATGACGGTAAAACCTTATGCCGTCACTCAAAAGCTTTTCGTCCTCCTCCGAAAGCGCTCCCCAAATAAAAATTTTGGAAATATTTTTAAAATCGCTGTCCTCAAGCTTTTCAAAACGTTCATCGTCACAGTTTATACTATACACCTTATAAACGCCCTCCGCATAGCCTTTTCTTCCGTTTTTCTGTACCCATCTGAGCGTTTTCTTAATCTGTTTTTCCGAAAGACAAATATTCCTTAAAACCTTGCCGTCAAGCTCTATGTACTGTCCGTTCGCGGCTATGATTCCGTCAAATAGTATGGATTCTAGCAATGTGTCAGGTATAAACCCTCTCGACCTTCCTGTATCTATAAACACTTTCCAGCCATGCAAGCGTGCGTATTCAAGCTTATCGGTAACTTTTTTTGACGGAACTTCCGAGTTAAATGTCAGCGTCCCGTCAATATCAATAAAAAAAGCGTATTTTTTATCAGTCAATACTTTCAAACCCCTCTCCGAGTACCTGTTTAACATCATCTACCATAACAAAAGCGTCTTTATCAAACGCTTTTACTATACGCAAAACCCGTCCAAGCTCCCTGCGGCTTACTATGCACATAAGCATCATTTTATCCTGCCCTTTGTACAGTCCTTTCGCGTAAAGTCCCGTGACGCCGCGTTTAAGCCCACGTATTATTTCTTCCGCAATCTGTTCATGCTTTTCGGAAATAATTTCAACACTTTTAACGCTCTTGCCGTAAACGGCAACCACGTCCGCGGTCTTTGCCGAAACATAAACCGCAAGCGCAGCGTACAGCATAGCCGTAACGCTTTCAAAAGCAAAACCCGATACCGCAATAACAACGGCGTCAAAAACAAATATCACCGCCGCAATACTTACCGTTTTTATTTTTCTCGAAACCATAAGAGCGGTCATATCGCTTCCGCCTGTAGAAGCGCCCCGTGAAACGGTGATCCCGATTCCGATACCGCTTAAAAGTCCTCCGAAAACAGCCGCGATAAGCAAATCCTCCGAATATGAGTATATGCCTTTTGTAAGCTCAAGAAACAAGGACAGCATAGCTGTTCCCGCAAAGCTCTTAATAAGCTCATATCCGCTTAAAAGCTTAAAACCGAACGCGAAAATTATGCCGTTTAAAAGGAATACGGTTAAAGCCATGGAAATCCCGAATTTTAAAAAGAGAACCGTCGCTATTCCGCTTACTCCGCCGGCAGCGATATTATTCGGTACAAGAAAAAAATTTATTCCCAGAGCCAAAATAAGCGAGCCGATGCTTATAGCCAAAATATCCGCGAAAACGTATTTTTTGCGCATAATTATACCCTCCGCGGATATTCTGCGTAATTTAAGGTAATATTATACTCTCGCCTATTCTGAAAACAAAATCTTTCTTTTTAAGTATATCGGTAAGCTCCTTTTCATTTTCCGGCAACGCTTTAACGCAAAGCGATATAACGCCCTCGCGACCGGGCTCGTGAAAATCCGAGCCGCCGACTATCGGAAGATTTTTGTATTTTGCCGCCTGTTTTGCCGCAAACCCGATAGCGCTGTTATGTCCCGGATGCATATTAAATACCTCATATCCATCAATGCAGGGAGGCTCTTTAAGCTCCATTCCGCTTCTGAAAGGGTGCGCCTGAAAAATCAGATTTTTTTCGTTTTTAAAGCCTTTATAAAATTCCTCAATCGTGCCTTCAAGATAATTCGCCGCGATTTTTACATCGTCCTCCGTTATGCCGTAAACAAGGTAGTCGTTAACATTTACATTTGCAAAACGTATTTCAATTCCAAAGTACGTTTTTATCCCATATTTATAACAGGCTTCTTTAAAGCTCCTATACCCGTTAAGATAAAACTTTATATACTCGTCTTTATTCTTGCGGTACATTTCATTTTTATAAAAATGATTTGTCAAAACTATGGCGTCATAACCAAGCTTATTATAACGCTCAGCAACCTCATGAGGTAAAAGCTGACCGCAGCTGCTTATCGGTTTTGTGTGGCAATGCATTTCTATTTTATACTTATATTCGTCAAAAATCGCTTTTTTCGTTTCCATTTATAATGCCATCTCCAAAGTTATTTTTTTATTCCGAATTTATAAATTGTTATATAATCATAGGTCCGGTCTTTCTCAAGCACGCACGAAGGGAACTGCGGATTATTCGGAGAATCGGGATAAAACTGTGTTTCAAGGCAAAAACCGTCGTTTTTCTCATACACATTTCCGCCTTTACCCGTTTGCGAGCCGTCAAGAAAATTGCCCGTATAAAGCTGTACGGCGGGCTTGTCGGTATAAACCTCCATGGTTATACCGCTTTTTTCACCCTCTGCCGCAGCCGCAAGCTTCATTTCGCGGTTGCCGCCCAAAATATAATTATGGTCGTATCCACCCGCAAGAAGCAGCGGTTCCTCATTTTTGCCGATATCCCTGCCGATTGTTTTAGGAACTCTGAAATCCATTGCAGTGCCGTCAACGGAACAAATTTCACCCGTCGGAATAAGCTCCGCGTCTGTCGGCGTAAATTCGGAGGCGTTTAACATAAGAGTATGTCCCAAAATATTGCCGCTGCCGGCGCCGTTAAGGTTAAAATACGAATGATTTGTAAGGTTTACTATTGTTTTTTCATCGGTATTTGCAATATATTCAATTTTTATGCCGTTGTCCTCCGTTACCGTAAATTTAACGTTTACGGTAAGAGTTCCCGGATAACCCTCACGCTGCGGAGTATCAATAAACTTTAAAAGCAAATACGGCTCATCGCCTCCGCCGTAGGAAGCAACCTCCCAGAATACCTTATTATATCCTACCTTGCCGCCATGCAGATGGTTGCTGTTATTGTTTATGTAAAGGTTATACTCTTTTCCGTCCAGCACAAAATGCCCTTTGCTTATTCGATTTGCGTATCTGCCGACGGTAGCGCCGAAATTGCCCGCTCCGCCATGATACTGTTCCGCGTTTTCGTATCCCAGCACAACATCGGTGGGCGCGCCGTTTTTATCGGGAGTCTTTACGGTCACGATATTTGCTCCGTAATTTGTAATGCTTACCTCAAAACCGTTTTTGTTTTTAAGAATAAACAGTTTCGCCTCTCTGCCCTCTGTTACTCCAAATGATTTTTTTTCAATACTCATGATAATTTATCCCTTCCGTTTATTAATTTATAAAATACGCACCAAGCACAATATGCGCCGCCAAAAACAAAAGTACAGGTATTCTTCCGAAAAACATTCCGTATAAGCCGGTTGTGATTTTTCCGTCCGCCCAAACGGCTTTTTTAACCGCTTTAACTATTACAACAGCGCCGTAAATATACGCCGCAAGCATTAAAAGCAACAGACCTCCCGTTAAAAACATATTATTGCCGGCCTCGCTTTCTTCAATAAACATAACGGCCGAATTATATATAATATGCATCAGCACTGTAACCGTAACCGAGCCGCTGTAAACCGCCGCGCAGCCAAGCACAAGCCCCGCAAGAAACGCAACCGGAAACTGCGCGTAAACGCCGTGCATTACGGCAAACATAACCGCGGATATAACAATTGCCGCTTCATTGCTGTATTTTTTAAGACTGCCGAGAACAAAGCCTCTGCATATAAGCTCCTCAATAACCGGCGCTATAATACAGCCGTAAACCGCAAAAACAATATGATACGCGCCTTCGTAATGAATATTAAGAACAGCTTCGGCATCATAATTATGACCGAAAAGATTTAAAATAAAATTAAAAGCCATAAAAACCAAAGCTCCGACATATGCCGACAACATAAGCGCACATATGCCTTTTCCCACGGAAACAAGCCCCTTTTCATCAAAACCCGCTCTGCCCTTTAACGTTTCTTTAAACATTTTTCCGAAAACAATCAAAAAAACAATAAAAAAAGAAATCAGGGACGCTGTGATATCAATAACCAGTCCCGTGTTTTTCTCCGCCATAACTTCAAGTAAAGAAGAAAACAGCCCTTCAATGCCGTTACGGTTTTTTAAAAGAGCGATGACAAACGTTAAGACATATATAAGAGCGTATTCCGCAACGACAAATAAAACAAGCGCAAGAGAACATTTTGACGCCGTCTTTTTAAAATCATTCTTATCAAAAAAATATATTGCTTCCATTTTATTCCTACCTTTTAATCTTCGCAATCACAGCCATTCTGCCCGTGTCCTTTCCGCAGGCTCGGTGTGAGAAATATTTATCTGTGTTACAGTAAGTGCAGTCCTCCGATACCGTTATATTTTCATTTTTTAATCCCGCACGAAGAAGAAACTCACGGTTTGCGCCTTTTAAATCGGCAAAATATTTGCCGGGCTTATTACCTTCTGAAATATACTCCGAAAGCCTCGCTTTATCATACTCCGCTTTAACTTCCTCTCCGACTTCAAAGTGACATTTGCCTATGCAGGGACCTATTACCGCATGAATATCAACCGCGTGACAGCCAAAATCATTCACCATTGTTTCAACCGCCGAAAACGCAAAGCCGCAGACCGTACCGCGCCAGCCGCAATGCACAAGGCATAAACAGCGTTTTTTACCGTCAAACAGCAAAACGGGAGTGCAGTCGGCATAAAAAATACCGAGCGCGACACCGCAATCTTTTGTTATAAGCCCGTCGCAATCGGGTAAATCCGAAGGGTATATAAGCCGTTTTCCGCAATCCTCCGCAGTCACTTCGGTAATTTTGCTTGAATGAATTTGTTTCGGCAAAACAACCGTTTTGTAATCAATACCTATTTTCCCGCAAAAACGGCTGTAATTTTCAATAAGATTTTCTTTTTTGTCAGGTCTGTTCACGCCAAGATTAAGCGATGCGAGACTGCCGCCGCTTACTCCGCCTCCGCGGGTTGAAAAACCGTAATAAAGCATTTCGTTAAGTACGTTATCATTCGTTTTTCCAACACATATTCCGCCGGAATTTTCAAAAATAAATTTACTCAAAATCAGCACCTGCCTTGTTTGTTATTTTATCATATATTATGTGTAATTGTCAAGTAAAATTAATCCGTTTTGCCCGATTTTACCATTTTTTATTTTTTGTTTGCTTGACTTTTTTCATAAAATATGATAATATAGAAACAGATTATCAGAAAGGCTGGTTTTAATGATTATATATGATGATATTGTAAATTTTCATTGTCCGAGATGGAATGAGCTGCCCGATATTGACTTATATATGGACCAGGTTGTGAGTATAATTGAAAAAAATTTCAGCTTATTTTCGGGTGATAAAAATAAAATTATTACAGCTGCCATGGTAAATAATTACGTTAAACAAAAGGTTGTAAAACCGCCGAAAAACAAAAAGTATGACAGGGTTCATCTGGCATACCTTATACCCGTGTGTATTTTCAAACAGATTATGGGCATACAGGACATTTGCAAGTGTATAAGCTTTCTTTTATCGGATTATGATATTCCGCGGGCATATGACACTTTTTGCGGTCTTCTCGAACAAGGGTTAAAAAATACCTTTACCTGCTGTGAAACACCATATATATCTGATAGCGATACGACTCATATGCGCCTTGTAAAATCAGTAATTATAAGTTTTTCAAGCCTTCAGTATTCAAAATATCTCCTTGAAAACACAGACATTTCATTACAAAAAAAATAAGTGAATATTTTTTAAAAAAACGCTTGACAAAGCATATAATGTGTGCTATAATATATATCGTTGACAAAATAATATGTGCTTTTGCAGACGTGGCGGAATTGGCAGACGCGCTAGATTAAGGTTCTAGTGTCCACCATAACGTGAGGGTTCAAGTCCCTCCGTCTGCACCACGTCGGAGCAAAGTTCGCTTTGCTCCGCTTTTCTTTTCAGAAAAACATCTGCCCGATTCCTTGCTTCTTCTTTTTCGGGTATGCGCCTTCGGTGCAAGTGCATCTAAACCGTTCGAACTTTCCAGTTTTAGCCTCTGAAACAGCTTAACAATGCGGTTTTCAGAGGTTGTTATTTTACATTTGACCCTGATTTGACCCTGAAGCTGTTATTTGAAAATGCCGCCGGATTAAATCAGGCTTTTGTAAATCTTATAGAAGATATTGCGGACAATGCGAAAAATAATTAAATAATTTCGCAGGAGCAGCTACCGCTGTCGGTAAGTGTTCCTCTATATGATATAATTCTATTCAGAATAACGATGAAACAGATTGTAAACACTGCTGCGGCAGGCTGAAAGGCTGTGTGCGTAAAATAAAAGTAAAGGAACATATCAATGAACGAAGTAAAAACATACTAAGGCGGATGGCGTTTTACTATCTGCTGCTGGCAATTAATATTATACCATGCGGAAATGTAATTCCGGACATTTTTCCCACCCGGAATATTTCTACAATATATTTGCTGGCACTTTCCGTGTGCCTTGTTTTCTACTATTCTGGCGGAGTATCCCGTGCAGACGGTCATTCAATTGTATATAAACATATTAAGTTATGTTATATGTTTAGTATAATACACAAATATGTTTATGTCAAGGGGTTTCAGAAAAAATAATTAAACTTTTTTATTT
>CACZWD010000026.1 GCA_902784805.1 uncultured Ruminococcus sp.
AGTAGTAAAACTTATTTCTTGAAAGGCATGGTTTTTAAAAATGGTATTTATAATAAGAAAAAAAGCAATTTTACTTACAATTCTCGCGCTTGCGCTTGCCGGAGGGTTCAGTCATCTTGCTGCAATTAACAGTGCCAGAGAAACGGCGGCTTTGCCCGGCACGGACAAAGTTATTGTGCTTGACGCGGGACACGGCGGAGAGGACGGCGGAGCGATAGGCGGAGAAGGCACTGTCGAAAAAGATGTCAACCTTGCCGTTATGAAAAAGCTTCAGGCGCTTCTTGAACAAAGCGGATGTACGGTTATAACCACGCGCGTGGAGGATATTTCTCTGCACGAAAGAGGTGACGAAAAAACGGGCAATAGAAAAATAAAAGACCTGAACGCAAGGAAGGAGCTGCCGGATAAATATAACGCGGATATTTTTGTGAGCATACATATGAACACTTTTCCCGACAGCAAGTATAAAGGCGCCCAGGTGTTTTATTCTTCGCAGCCCGACAAATCGAAAGACCTTGCCGAATGCATACAGGCGGAGCTGAAAATGCAGGTTGACGGAAGCAATGAGCGGGAAACAAAGGACGCGGCAGGCAACATATATATACTTGAAGGAGCAAAAATCCCTTCCGTTGTCGCAGAGTGCGGCTTTCTTTCAAATGCCGAGGAGGAAGCAAAGCTTAACTTACCCGAATATCAGGAAAAGCTTGCTTTTGCCATATACTGCGGAATAATAAAGTATTTCGCTATGTAAAAACAGAAAGGTATGTTTATAAATATGCAGAGAGAATATCTTATTCTGGTCGGCGGTGACAAGAATTTCGGCGCGGTTAAAGTGCAGCCCGCCTCAAAGGGGCTGCGCCTTGAAATTGATATTGAGCGTTCCGTGGAGCTTGAGGAAGGAAGTGTTTTTAAGGCATATACGGTATATCCTTCACTTAAAGAAACAGAGTATCTCGGCGTTCTCGAAGGCTATAAGGGGGATTTTAATATTGACGGAGGCAAAGGAGCTTTCGGTGTTGCGATAACAAGAAAGAACACATCGGAAGGAGACGAAAAATTTCTTTGCTGCTGCAGCGAGGACGGCAGGCTTGACGTAATAGAAAAAGTTTTTGAAGGCGGCGGGAAGCAAAAAAAAGAGCCCGGCAAAAAAGAGGAAGAAAAAGAAGCTTCCGCTGTCCCCGAACCGCGGGAAAAAGAGCGTGAAACAAAAGAATTTGTCAAGGAATATCTTGCCTCGGCGCTGAAAAAGCTTGAAAAAATAACGGAAGGCTTTACAAGCGAAAAAGTAAACGGTTATTATTTGCGTGGGAAAAATCGCATAATGGAAAGCGTTATGGCAAATGACAAGGTTTATAAGGCTGTTGTGCGTTACGGATATTACATTTTTTCGACAAAAGCGGACGGCGAATGTGAACAGTTTATTATTTCCGTGCCTGTTTCAGCAAAGGACGGCAACCCGTTTGAGGGGTATGAAAAGTACGCGTTTGAGGTTAAATCCGATATTCCGGGCGATATGAATTTTTACTGCATTGCGGCAGGGAGTGACAAGCAGGGAGAATTTTTTTTAAAAAAATCATAAAAAACTCTTGACAAATAAAATAATATATGCTAAAATAAACATATGAACAACTGTTCATATGTTTATTTTGCTTTAAGGGGGTTATAAATATGAGCGATAAAAACGAGAAAAAAACGGATTGCGCTCATGAACCGATTGAAGAGGTATCAGCGAAAATGCCTGCCGAGGAGCTTCTTTACGATATGGCGGACCTTTTTAAAATTTTCGGGGATTGCACCAGGATAAAAATTATATGCGCGCTTTTTGAAAGCGAGCTTTGCGTAAATCATATAGCGGAGCTTTTATCAATGACGCAGTCGGCTATATCGCATCAGCTGCGGGTTTTAAAGAGCGCAAGGCTTGTTAAGGTACGCAGAGAAGGAAAAACGGTCTATTATTCCCTTGCGGACGACCATATCAAGACGATTTTTGACCAGGGGCTTGAACATATTTGCGAATAAAAGGGCTTTGATAAAATGCACAGACCACCGCCTTCGGGAAACATACAAAGCCCAAACGGCTTTGTATGCTCGGTTTGTCCGTTCTGCGCTATTTTCTCTTCGCCCTTGGGCTTTGGTAAAATGCACATCATTTTAAGGAAAGGATTAAAAAATATGCAAAAAAACAAAACAGACTGCTGCCGCGGGGAATGTCATTGCGGCAGTCACGAACATCATCACGACCACCATCACGAGTATCATCACCACGAACATTGTCACAGTCACGGCTGCTGCCATGATGAGGAACATAGCGAAAAAGGCGAGCTTTTACAAATTGCTTTTGGTTTCGCGGCGGCAGCCGTTGCTTTTACGCTTGAA
The DNA here is from genome assembly GCA_902784805.1 of uncultured Ruminococcus sp. Taxonomy (GTDB): domain Bacteria; phylum Bacillota; class Clostridia; order RUG12999; family RUG12999; genus RUG12999. The sequence continues at coordinate 2,377 of CACZWD010000026.1, forward strand.
CATACTCTAAACGAAAAATATTCTTTAATATACATTTTGGTTTATATTGCCGCGTATATTATTTCGGGCTTTTCGGTAATAAAAAGCTCGATAAAGCATATGGCGCGCGGAAAGGTTTTTGATGAAATGTTTTTAATGACGGTTGCCTCTCTCGGAGCGCTCGCGATAGGCAAATTTACAGAAGGCATAGCCGTTATGCTTCTTTATCGTATAGGTGAGTTTTTGCAGGATAAAGCGGTTGAAAATTCCGAAAAATCAATTACGGCGCTTCTTGACATAAGACCCGAATACGCTAATATCAAAACGGAGGAAGGCATAAAAAAAGTTTCGCCGAAAGACGTTAAAAAGGGCGATATAATTATTGTTAAGCCGGGCGAAAGCGTACCGCTTGACGGTATAGTTGTATCGGGAAGCACGGCGCTTGACGCTTCCGCGCTTACGGGCGAAGCGGAGCCGCAGGATATAGGCGCGGGTGATGAGGTTTTAAGCGGGTGCGTTGTAATTAACGGCGCCGTTGAAATTGAGGTTACGGGCGAATATGAGGATTCTGCCGTCGCTAAAATAATCGAAATGGCGGAGCGCGCTTCCGAAAAGAAAGCGTTTACGGAAACCTTTATAACACGGTTCGCGGCAGTTTATACGCCTGTTGTGACATTGACAGCGCTCGTTGTCGCTTTTTTGCCGCCGCTGTTTTTCGGCGGATTTAAAGAATGGCTTTACAGAGGGCTTATATTCCTTGTTCTTTCCTGTCCCTGCGCCCTTGTGATTTCCGTGCCGCTGACCTTTTTCGGCGGAATCGGCGGCGCCTCAAAGCAAGGCCTGCTTATCAGAGGGGCAAACGTTTTTGACGCGCTCGCAAGGGCGAAAACCGTTGTGTTTGATAAAACGGGAACGCTGACAAAAGGCGAATTTAAAGTCACGGAAATTGTCGCCGATGGTATAAGCGAAACGGAGCTTTTAGAGCTTGCGGGTATGGCGGAGGTTTTGTCAAACCACCCTGTTGCGGACGCTGTCACGAAAAAATACAAAGAGGTTTTCGGGAAAATGCCGGAAGCAACCGATACGGAGGATTATAAAGAAATTGCGGGCAGAGGGGTAAGCCTGAAAACAGGAGACGGTATTGTAACAGTCGGAAACGTAAAGCTTATGCTTGAAAACGGTATAACCGTTCCGGGTATTTATGACGAAACCGTTTTATATGTAGCGAAAGACGGCAAATATCTGGGATATATAGCTTTAAACGATATTTTGCGTGAGGATTCCGAGGCGCTCGGCAAACGTCTTAAAGAGAACGGAATTAATAATGTTATAATTTTAAGCGGTGACAAACAGGCGGTTTGTGATGAAATTGCCGCCAAAGTCGGGGCCGATAAGGCGCATGGCGAGCTTTTGCCGGGCGATAAGGCTGAACATATCGAAAAGCTTATGGAGAAAAGCGGCGGAAGTGTTATATTTGTCGGCGACGGCATAAACGACGCGCCTGCGCTTGCGCTTTCGGACGTTGGTGTATCAATGGGCGGAGTAGGCTCCGCGGCGGCTTCGCAGGCGTCTGATGTAATACTTATGACAGATAAACCGTCGCTTGTTTTAAAAGCGGTGATTGTTGCCCGTAAAACGCTTAAAATCGCCCGTGAAAATATTATTTTCGCGCTTTCGGTAAAGCTTATTGTGCTTATGCTCGGCATTTTCGGTATCGCGAATATGTGGTTCGCCGTTTTCGCGGATGTCGGGGTATGTTTTATTGCGGTTTTAAACTCGCTCAGAATGTTAAAAAAGTAAAAAAATCGCCCGGAACGGAAAATTTTCATAAAATTTTCACAAAATAGCGTTTTCCGCGTAACAGCGCAGTTTGTGAATTTGAATTTTTATTAAAAAAGCATCGAAAACATCAAAAAAGACCTCAAAAACTTGACAAAAAGACCGTTTTGTGATATAATAATAGCCGTGGTTTTGAAAAAAGCCTTTCAAAGCCGCGGCGGTTTTTTTAATATTGACAAAAAACCGTCAGAAAAAAGAAGTCGTAAAATAGTAAAAGGTGCCACTTTATGTCTGTTTTATTTTGAATTGATTTTTGATTTAATTCAGGTGTAACAAAATAAAGGAGCGATTTTATGAAGTTTACAAAAAAGGTTATTGTCGCGACAGACGGGCTGAATATAAGAAGCGCCCCATCTACGACGGCTTCCGTTGTGGGCAGGGCAAATACGGGCAGTGCGCTCGAAATCTCCGAATATATAAACGGCTGGTACAAATTAAATTATAACGGCGGCACGGCATATGCCGCTTCGGATTATGTCTCGGTTAAGGTTATCGGTGAAGGACTTGTTAATTATTCCGGTGATGTCTGGTTAAGGCGTAAGGCGGATTGGAACGCCGGCGCCGCAGAGAAAATTAATAACGGTACCAAAGTCAGTGTGACGGCGGTGACCGGGGATTTTTACGAAATTCTTTATAATGGTAACATTAGATACATACCTGCCGTATGCACAAACGTAAGGCGTGACGCACTTGCCGACCGTGAAGTTGTCGGCGGCGCGCAGACAAGATGTATTCAGGTTGCCGAGCAGTATATCGGCTCGCCTTATGTTTACGGCGGTACAACACCTGCCGGTTTTGATTGTTCGGGCTTTACAATGTACGTGTATTCACAACTTGGCATATCTTTACCTCATAGCTCAAAAGGTCAGGCAAGCTGCGGAGTTGCGGTGAGTCGTGACGAGCTTATTCCCGGCGACCTTGTGTTCTTTAACACTGCCGGTTCGGGAATTTCCCACGTGGGAATATACGCCGGAAACGGTATGTTTATACATTCGCCTCTTTCCGGTCGTTCAGTTTGCTACTCAAGCATGAACACGCCGTATTATACCGGAAGGTTTGTAACGGCAAGACGGATAGCAAGGTAAAATTTTTAAAGGTTAACCTTTAAGCGACTTCTATGACGCCGGATAATAAAATCCGGCGTCAATTTTTTTATGCATAAAAAACACCAATTTTTATTAAAATCGGTCAGAGCGCTGACAAACTCGGTCTACCGCAAGCACATTTATATTTTTAAAAATTTATCAGGTTTTCAGAAAATGTAAGCTATTTTGGAACAGAGTGGAGCGGTTTCCCTTTGAAACCGCTCCACTGCTTGCTTTCCGTCCTTTAAACCTCTACCGTACTTATGTACGCCGACGAGATTTAAAGGACGAAATATACCTTCGTTTCTCAGCCTCTGCTCAGACTGATGACTTTGTCATCAGTCTGACCGATTTTTATTAAAATCGGTGTTAAAAATCTAAGGCTTTTATTTATGCACAACTACCGATATACCATCGGGTATAGCGGTTATGGTTACATCTTCCTTGCCCAAAAGCTCCTTTGCCTTTTTGACTGCCTCGTCGATTGAATGAGCCGGTATCATATGCATTTTTTCCACCATGTCGTTATCCAGCTCCGAAATATAAATCACTCTTGCTCGCATGAGAATTCTGAGCAAAATCTGCGCTTCCCATTGGTCAGGCACTGTTTCGTTGCGCCCACGCTTTAAAATTATATTCATCGTTTTGTTTATGTCTTCTTCGTCCGCAATCTGATGGTAAAAATAGTCGCCGCCGGTACCGTCGGAGGATGACGCGAGCATAATAATAACCCCGCCTTGTTTGACTGACGCTTCGGCTGCCGTCATTCCCTTTACCGATTGATATACATTCTGGTCCAAAGGGTATCCGCCGTTTGTAGAGATAACAATATCCGAATACACCGCCTTCGCGCCGCATTGAGCGGATAAAAAATCCGTTCCTTTTTTATGCGCCTTTTCCAGATCGCCGGCAACCGCGTAAATCACTTCTTTTTCAGAGTTTAAAACTACGTTGACGATAAATTTAAGCTTTGCCTTTTTCGCTGCCCATAACATATCTTCATGTATGGGATTATTTTCTAAAACACCTGTACGGGCATTATCACTATTTATAAATTCGGAACAGTGATTTGCGAGTACCGTGCCGCGTCCCGCTATACCCGGCAGCACGCTCTTCCTTCCGCCGGAAAATCCCGCAAAGAAATGAGGTTCAATAAACCCTTCGGAAACTAAAAGGTCTGCCTCATAAGCGACAGAGTTGATTTCACAAACACCGCCCGACGGTAAAACTCCTATATTGACAAGCTTTTCTTTTTCATCGCAATCATGAATATATATATTCTCTTTTTCCACAATATCCCTGCCAAATTTTGAAATCAGCTCTTCTTTGGTTGTTCCCCTGTGGCAGCCGGTTGCTATAAGAATTGTAATTTTCGCGTCGGGATTGCCTCTTCTTATTTCTTCTAACATTAAAGGCATAATAATTTTACTCGGAACCGGACGGGTATGGTCGCTGGCTATAATAACAATATTATTTTTCCCCTTAGCGAGTTCAGACAATCTTGCCGAACCCACCGGCTCTTCCAGGGCTTTTCTTACGAGCGTGGTCTCGTCAAATTCCGGTTTGTATTCTTCTATTGAAGATGTCAAAATTCCGGAAAGCTCTTTTTCATCAAACATATAACTCAATTTTTCTTTTCCGTAAGGAAATAATATTTCTTTTTTCACAGACTACACGACCTTTCAGAATAGTAGAAATATTGTATCAGAAACTATGCAGGCACACCGTTTTTAACGGCAGTGTATATTAATAACATAAGTACAAGCCGCCAATCGGCTTGCTTCATACCGTTATGGTAAACACATAAAAGATGAAATCCGTAAAGGATTTCAACCATCATCTGTGTTTATTATAACACATTTTGATGATTTTGTAAATGGTTTTATAAAAAATATATTGCGGACGTGAAATGAATTAAAAAGCCGAACGGCATGGAAGCACCTGCACCGCAGGTGCTCTCGCAAAAAGGTGGTAGCGAAGCGGAGGCGTTATGCCTGCGTTTACAAAGGCATAGCCGCAGCAAGCGTGCCTTTTTGCGAAAAAGGAGGAACGACGTCGCATGTGACTGATTTTTGTGCCAACAAAAATCGGAACGGAGCTTTCGTCCGTTCCGACGTGGTACACCATCAGGGGCTCGAACCCTGGACACCCTGATTAAGAGTCAGGTGCTCTACCAGCTGAGCTAATGGTGCATATTCTGTTTCAAAAATCACATATATTATTATACACTATAAATACTGCATTGTCAAGACTTTTTTCAAAAAATACTTTCCAAAAATACTGCCCAAATTTTTGTTCAAAAAATCTGTTCATTTTTTATCTGAAAAAATTTTTACAGGTAATGTAAAAAATTTTTTTGATGACATATTTTTTGCAGGATAAACCGCGCTCCGGAAACAAAAAATAAAAAGGCATTTAAAAAAGTGCAAATTTTTAAGCGAGGCGTTTCCTTTGAAAAAAACCTGTTCTTTTTTTATTCTCTTTATTATTTTAAGCAGTATTTGCTCTTTTTCGGCTTCCGAACCAATATGCAAAGAAAGTCCCTATGGCAAAACCGTATATTTTACCGCGGATGAATTTAAAACCGCGTTTACAGGCGGGGAGCTCGGGAAAATACGTTTGTCCGTACTTCCCGAAAGCTATCGCGGAATCGTTAAGCTTAACGGCAAGCCTTTAAAAGAGTTAAGCGAAATACCTGTCGAAAAAATTAAAAGGCTTACTTTTGTTCCTAAAAGCGGAGTTACGGGCAGCATCGTTTTTTTATGGAACGGAGCGCCTGTTTCCGGCGAATTTTCTTCTGACGCGTCAACTGTAACGATATTTATTGAAGCTGAAGAAAAAGCGTCTGAAACATCCGTTAAAGCAAATAAAAACAATTCCTTTATTTCAAAGCTTTTTGACGCAATAAAAAAGCGTTTTAAAAAATGACATACAGCCGCTTTTAAAAGCGGCTGTATGTCATTTTGTCATATTTTTGTTGAAATTGCATATTTATTATTTTAATAAAATATGATACAATATATAAAAACAAATGAAAGAAGAGAGCAAAATCATGAAGCTTGTTTTAAAGGACTATTCTCTTGCGGTTGCCGGCTTTAAGTTTACGGAGCTTAACATTCTTTCGGCAGGCACACAAAAATGCGAACCGGGCTATAAATACGGTCCCGCGGTACGAAACCACTACCTTATACACTACATAATAAACGGCAAAGGCATACTCGGTTTTGACAATAAAGAATTTGCCGTTAAAGCGGGGCAGGCGTTTTTGATTGAGCCCGGATGCGTAACATATTATGAAGCAGATGAGCTTAATCCATGGGAATATGTCTGGGTTGGTTTTAACGGAAGTTATGTCAAAGGGCTTCTTGAAACTGCCGATATATCACAGTTTAACCCTGTTTTTCCAAAAATATTTGACGCGAAACTGAACGGCATATTTACAAACATCCGTGGTCTGTTAAAGGAAAACTCTCTTGATGAAATGTATGCTCTCGGCAGCCTTGTGCAAATTTTTTCCTGCCTTGCGGATTTTACATCGCATATTAACAAAAAATACCCCAAACGCACAATTTATGTAAAACGCGCGATTGATTATATAAACAACAACATACATTTTCCCGCAAGCGTTGAGGAGCTTGCGAAGCTTCTTCGGCTTGACAGAAAATATTTTTGCGCTATTTTTAAAGCCGAAACGGGACTTTCGCCAATGCAGTACATTATATCGCTTAAAGCAGGACTCGCAAGCCGGCTTCTTCTTGAAACCACCCTTTCAATAGGAGAAATTTCACGTTCGGTAGGCTATGAAGACTTATTTACTTTTTCACGTATGTTTAAAAGTCAGACAGGGCTTTCGCCAAGCAAGTACCGGCTGACCGCAAAAGAGCCGTTAAAATTTACACAGTTAGCGCCTTATTAAAGCGTCAGTCCTTTTTTCTTATGACATAAGTTCCCGCAATTACATCATGCAGACACCTGCCGCTGCCAAAAACGGGCAAAAACAAAGTGAATGCCGACAAAAACTTCGCCGCAAGACGGACAGTCGCTTTTCCAAAACCTATTTCATTGCCTTCTTTATCGACAACAACTATGCCGAAAATATTTTTTCCCATTGTGCCGCCGTTTGAGCCCGACTCCGCAAGCGCGAAATACAGCCAGAAGCAAAGCATGACCGAAAAAGCCATAAAGAATTTGATTTTACCACGAACACCGAATATTAAAGCGATAATTCCGCAAAGCCCTATAATCATAAACAGACATATAACCATATCAGCCATGCTCGCGAACAGCCTTCTGCCGATAACACTCTTCTCTTTTTTCGGAGAGTGCTGCCTGTTTACCGCCTGTTTTTTCCTCGTCTGCGTCTTCTCCGCGGTTGCCGTAGGCTCTGCCGGAGCAGCGCCTTTATCAACAAAAAGAAGTATAACAGATTCCGGATCGCTTGTTCCTGTTCCGATAACAACCTGCATACCGTTTATAAGCGTTATTTTATTATATACTTTCCCGTTTACGCTGAGCTTATTTAAGCTCCCGCTGTCGGTAAGCTCAATATCGCCGCGGTTATATTTTATGGTCGCGTGCTGTCTCGAAACCGTATTTTGCGGAATACAAATATCGTTTGTTTCTCTCCTGCCTACCGTTATGGGTACTCCTTCAAAAAACCCCGGAAACTCATCAAGATATATTTTCCGCTGAAGCTTTCCGCCGATATAAATTCCGAGTAAATATCTCATCAAATCACCTTAAATCCTTTTACAGTTTAAAGATATGCCTGTGTTTGCCGATATATACCGCCAGGGGCAAGCCGAGAATAAAGCATACCGCCGCCTCTCCGAGCGCAACCGTAAGCATATTGTATAACATAACCGTCACAAAATGCGCGGGCGGTTTTTCATAAAAAAAGGTTATCATCCAGCCGATTATTATACCGTTTGAGAAAATCGCCGGAGTTACGGCAAGCGCTTTCGGTTTATTTCTTAAAAAACAGCTGCCGAGCGCCGCAAGAAGTGACGCTGCCGTGCCGAATATCATATCTGGGACCCCGATAGGGCTTAATATGTTAGATACAAAGCACCCTATTGTAAGACCGGGAATGGCAAGCGGAGTAAATATCGGAAGGACAGTCATAACCTCCGAAATTCTGAACTGCACGGGGCCGTAAGCAAAGCTGTTTAATCCCGGCATAAGTGTAAGTACCGCGTAAATTGCAGCAATAGCGGCAATTTTTGTAATGCTTTTTGTTGTTAAGTTCATAAAAATTTTCCTTTCGTGTTTTTATTTAGGTCAGGTAATTGCGACTGACCGTACAAAGCAGTTTCCTGAAAAACAGCTTTTCTATATTATACAACATTTTTTCCCAAATGTAAAGCGTTTTACCGGTTTTTTATATTACCGGACCGAAAAAACAAAAAAAATGTAATATATAAATACTTGAAATATTTTTTAAAGCGTGGTATAATAATATAGCAAAGAAATAAAAAATACAAAGGAGGTAAGCCCGTTATGAACGAAAAAGGCATAAAAACTCTGGCAAGCAACAGACAGGCTTACCACGAGTATTTTATTGAGGAAAAGTTTGAGGCAGGCATTGAGCTTGTGGGAACAGAGGTAAAATCCGTCCGCGCGGGCAGGCTTAATCTTAAAGACAGCTGGATTGATATCGAAGCAGGGCAAATGTATGTAAAACAGCTTCACATAAGTCCTTACGAGCAGGGGAATATATTTAATAAAGACCCGCTGCGTGTTCGCAGGCTTTTAATGCATAAACGCGAAATCAACAAGCTTTTTGGGCTTGTACAGCGTGAAGGATACGCGCTTATTCCTCTTTCAGTCTATTTCAGAGGCAGCAGAATTAAAGTTGAAGTTGCTCTTGCAAAAGGCAAAAAGCTTTATGATAAACGCGCTTCAAACGCGGAGCGTGATGCGAAACGCGAAATTGCAAGAGAGCTTAAAGAAAGAAACAGAATTTAATACAGCATAATACGGGGGCGTAAAGGTTTCGACGGGGATGTGGAACCGAAAGCAGCGAGTAGTGGTCGGGAGCCACTTAAAAAGTCCGAATTTTAAAAATAAACGCTAAGAAAAATTTAGCTTACGCTGCCTAATTACGGCAGCCGTCTTACCTGTGAGTACCACGGCATAGGTTAAGGCGTCACACAGTGGTGAACGTGAGCAGTCAAAGCTTTGAGGCTGCCATGAATAATGAAGCTACCGAATCGTTCAGCCTGTCTGCGGGCGGTTTGACAAGGGAACAATAATTCACAGACTGCACTCGGAGAAGCTTGCGGGAAAATGTTTTCGGACAGGGGTTCAATTCCCCTCGCCTCCACCAAAGAAGAACCGTAATTTTGATACAAAATTGCGGTTCTGTTTTTTTGCCATAAAAGCCTTATATAAAGGGATTTTTCAAAAAAGAAAAGTTCCATTGTGATTTAAATGCGTTTTTACAGGGTGAATTTTGCTATAGAACACTTTTTCTCAATCCACAATGAAACTTTTCTCGGAAAATAAATGCACCGCTTTTGACTTAAAATTGATGTCAAAGCGGTGCATTTTTAGTTGATACTAAAAAGCTTATGCTTGTATTATAACAAAAATCACCCCATCCCCAAACTATTCCTTCGCGATGAATCCGCCTTCGTCGGTGAAAGCCATCCCATTGTCACACAAAGTATTACAGCATATTTTTTCAAATAACTTGACATATAAATAGTGTTATGATAAAGAGCGTGGAACGCACCAAACGCAGCTTGGAAACAAGGCTGAAAAAGTTACAGGACAGTGACCGCAAGGACGATGTTATCACCTTTGAGCAGTTGGGCGTTGACAGGCTTTACGTGGACGAGGCGCACAATTATAAAAATTTGTTCCTTTACACAAAAATGCGCAATGTTGCGGGACTTTCCACCACGGACGCACAGAAGTCATCTGATATGTATCTGAAATGCAGATACATTGATGAAATGACCGACAGCAAAGGCGTGGTTTTCGCAACGGGTACGCCCGTCTCAAACAGTATGACAGAGCTTTATACAATGATGCGCTATCTTCAGCACGATACTATACAGAAAAAAGGTCTTTCACATTTTGACTGTTGGGCTTCTACCTTTGGCGAGACTACTACGGCGATAGAGCTTGCGCCGGAGGGAACAGGATATAGGGCAAGAACGAGGTTTGCTAAATTCTTCAACTTGCCGGAATTGATGAACTTGTTTAAGGAAGCGGCAGACATAAAGACAAGCGACCAACTCAATCTCCCCACCCCTACCGCCGTTTATCATAATGTTGTGGCACAGCCTACGGAAATACAAAAGAGTATGGTTCAGGAGCTGGCCGAAAGAGCCGCAAAGGTACATTCGGGAGCCGTGGATGCTTCTGTCGATAATATGCTTAAAATAACGAGCGAGGGCAGGAAGCTCGGTCTTGACCAAAGAGTTATAAATCCCGATCTTCCCGACGAGCCGCAGAGCAAGGTCAATATGTGCGTTGATAACATATTTAGGATATGGGAGGACGGACAGAGTGATAAACTGACACAGCTTGTATTCTGTGACCTCTCAACACCAAAGAACATACAGACATCAAGACGTGCCGCAAAAGCTGTCGGAGGAAATATAGACAGCCCCGAAATACACGCTCTTGAACAGCTTAACGATACACCGGAGGAAAAGGAATTTACCATATATGACGATATTCGTGATAAGCTCGTAAGCCGTGGTATTCCCCGTGAAGAAATAGCTTTTATTCACGAAGCCAATACGGAGGTACGCAAAAAGGAGCTGTATGCAAAGGTCAGAAGCGGACAGGTTCGTGTGCTTATAGGTTCTACCTTCAAAATGGGTGCAGGAATGAATGTTCAGGACAGGCTTGTTGCGCTTCACGATTTGGATTGCCCGTGGAGACCGGGAGATCTGGAACAGCGCTCAGGTCGCATAATCCGTCAGGGCAATAAGAATGAGGAGGTACACATTTACCGCTATGTAACGGAGGCTACGTTTGACGCTTACCTATGGCAGACGATAGAGAATAAGCAGAAATTCATATCGCAGATAATGACCTCAAAATCGCCTGTACGGAGCTGTGAGGATATAGACGAAACAGCACTTTCGTATGCGGAAATAAAGGCTCTGTGCGCCGGAGATGCCCGTATAAAGGAAAAGATGGATTTGGACATTGACGTGGCAAGGCTGAAGCTGATGAAAGCAAATCACCAAAGTCAGCAGTATCGTTTGGAGGATAATCTTTTAAAGCATTTCCCCGAACAGATAGAGAAAAATAAAGGGTTTATCGAGGGCTTTAAGGCGGATATGGAAACGCTTGCAAGCCATCCTCACCCACAGGATGGATTTGCGGGAATGACCGTAAGAAATGATTATCTGATCGATAAGGAAAATGCGGGCGCAGCACTTGTTGACGCTTTTAAAGATGTTAAAGGGCTTGACCCTGTTCAGATCGGCAGCTATCGTGGCTTTAATATGTCGCTAATATCCTGAAATCGGATAGTTTTTGTGTAGTAGTTGTCGCTCACTCTGCATATTCCGTCACGGTACATCTGCTGAAACGGTATGCTGTCCTGAGCCGATAACTGTTTTTTATCTTCTTTTTTTGCCTTGCGGATAGCCGTATCAATAGCCTTTTTATCTGCTCGGCTTAGATTTTTTACGTACAATTTGCATAACCTCCTTTTCGAGTTCTTCTTGTCTTATAAGGCAGTCATAGAGATTGTTTGTCATATACGGACGCTCCTTCGGGCGCAGAAAACACACATCTATCATATTTTTCAGCACCTTTTCAAGCGGCTGACCATGCTTTTCATACAGCGCCAGCAGGAAGCAGGGGAGCATCACGACTATCATATGGGTTTCAACTTTATCAAACAATCGTTACTATTCAGGTATCAAAAAACGCACAGTAACGCCATTTCTCGTATATTAAACGGAGCAGTAAAATAAATTTTTCAGGGAATTTGAAATATACGCCTCTTAAAATATAACCAATTTACACAAATCACGGTGTTATTAAAAAAGAAAGATTATCAATTATATCTAATTTTGATACAACGTGATACCTGAATAGTAACAAACAATCAAACTATTTCTGGTTTTTTCGTAAATAACTATTGAAATTATGCACAGAATGTGATATAATGTGTGTATTAGTGTTATAATGAGTTATTTATATTTATTCATAGAATTGAGGAAGCATATAATTGAGAATTATAGATTTTTTGTGGAGGCAGTGGCTTATCAGAATGATTTCGTCAAGTAGGATATGAAATAGTATTAGCTGTTGATAAATGGGCACCTGCTACTAAGACATATAAAAATATAAGCCAGGAGTAAACGTTATGGTTGTGGTATAATAGAAAAATATACTGTATGATTTGTGACAGTAGTGCTGACACAAATTGCAGAGTGCTTATATATAAGATGGATCAGAATTTGAATAATATGAGGAGACAGAAATTATGAAAACGTGTTATTTTACGGCATCAGGAAACAGTTTGTATGTTGCAAGAAAGATTGGAGGAGAATTGATTTCCATTCCTCAGCTGATGAAGCAAAATGATATAACGCTTGAAGATGATGCGGTTGGCATAGTCTGTCCAGTCTATTGCGGCGAGATGCCGATGATGGTCAGGGATTTTTTGGACAAGTCAACTATTAGGACAGATTATTTTTTCTTTGTCTATACCTACGGAATGTCGGAAACTGTAGCAAAGGCTCACGCAATGCTTGCTGTAGAGCATATGGGGAATAAGCTCGACTATGTCAGCACCATAAAAATGGTGGATAATTACCTACCCGGATTTGAAATGAAAAATCAAATTGAGACTGCTGGGAAAAAGAAAATAGAGGAACATCTTTCAGAAATATGTAAGGATATTTCTGAAAGAAAAATTAAAAGAGTAAGCGTTGGTCCATTTAAGAAGGCAGAGATTGCAATTATTCGTTCCGCTATAGGAAAGTCAATAATGGATAGAAATACTGCGAAGAGTTATATAGTGAACGATAACTGTATACGATGTGGACTTTGTGCAAAGGTCTGTCCGGCGAATAATATTACTGTTAAGGAGAGTGTGGAATTTTCTGACCGATGCGAAGTCTGCTATGCCTGTGTCCATAGCTGTCCGAAAAATGCCATTCATCTTAAATCAGAAAAAAGTGCGGAGCGTTTTCGTAACGAGCATATCTCAGTTATGGACATCGTTACAGCAAATGAATAATAGCTAAATTCCGATTTGTCAAACAATGAAAATTTAATACTCACAGTATTGAGCAGCCAATATCGGCTGCTCTTTTTATATGCCGCAAAATATTACAGGAGGCGATTATATGGCAGCGACAAAAATTATACCAATGCACATTAACAAGGGCAAGACAATAGCACAAAGCCTTACGGACAGAGTGGACTACGCTAAAAATCCCGACAAGACGGATAACGGTCAGCTTGTATCATCTTATGAATGTAGCCCTGACACCGTTGACGCTGAATTTGCATTATCCAAGCGGCAGTATTTTCAGATAACGGGACGGACGCAGGAGCATGATGTTATCGCATATCAGATTCGCCTGTCTTTTAAGCCGGGCGAGATCACACCCGAAGAAGCAAATCAGATAGGCTACGAATTTGCAAAGAGCTTCACAAAAGAAAATCACGCTTTTATCGTCTGCACCCACATTGATAAAAAACATATTCACAACCATATAATATGGAACTCGACCACGCTTGACTGCACTCGTAAGTTTCGGAATTTTTGGGGCAGCACAAAGGCGGTAAGCATACTCAGCGACCTTATTTGCTATAAGCATAGGCTGTCGGTGATATTTAATTCAAGACCTCACAGCAAGCGGTATAACGTGTGGCTCGGTGAGCAGGAGAAAAAAAGCAACCGTGACTATCTGAAAGAGGCTATTGACAGAGCGTTTGAGCAAAATCCGAAAAGCTATGATGAGTTCATCGCCCTGCTTCGTGAGGACGGCTATAGAGTCGTGCCGGGGAAACACCTTACCTTTGCACACCCACGTCAAAAGAAAAATATTCGTGTGCGTTCGTTGGGAGACGGATATACCGAACGGGACATACAGGCTGTGATACTTGGAAATAAGGTTCATTCACCACAGAAGTATAAAAAGAAATCTGAGAAAACCACCTTATGTTTCCAAGGGTAACAAAGAAAGCAGGCAAATCAAGTGAAGCAATAGCCAAAAACCACGATTATGTTTTAATGTATTGCAAAAGCAACAATGTAAAACTATATCTACAAACTCATACTGACCAGGGGTTTAAATTTGAAGATGAATATGTTGATACAAGAGGCAAATATAAACTAAATCAAACACTTGATTATGATAGTTTGCAGTACAGCCCAAGTCTTGATTATCCAATCGAAGTAGAAGGTGAAACTTTTTATCCCGGTAGTTCTTATGAAAAATATGTTGAAAGACAAAACGGAAAATATGCAAGAGCAGATTGGGCGTGGAGATGGAGTAAGGAACTGTTTGAATTTGGTTATAAAAATGGATTTATTGTTATACATGAAAATGTATTGCATCCATGAATACAGCCGCATATATTTCTTCAAGCGGTCTCGATTGCCATTCACGAACCACAGGAAGTATCTTGTCTGTTATACGGCTTACAGTAGTATCAGAACATTCAAGGCCGTATATATCCTATGTGTGTTTCAGTGGTCATTCCTTTTGCATACATGGATAATATCTTTTCTTCAATATCACCGGTAAGTGCAGTCTGATTTTTCTTTACAAGCTGCGGCTCAAATTCTCCGGCTCGATCTCTCGGAATCTTTAACTCCATATCACCGAAGCTGCTCTTTACAGTCTTTTTTGAATAGCCATTACGGCTGTTATCTACAGCTTTATTGCGATAGTCATATTTGCTGTAGCCTAATTCATCATCCGGTTCGCCTTCAAGACCGTTTTCAGGCACTTCTCCGACCATAAGTTTAAATACATCTTTCAGATCATCGAAATTCTTTACATCAAGACCTTTCATGATGTTACGCAAATTATCCTTGCGTTCTTTTTCTGCTGCCCGTTCTTCGGGACTTAATTTGTACCTTGGCATATTAAAAACCTCCAAAATGATATTTTTATTATACATCATTTTGGAGGTCTCGTAAAGACTTTACACAAAATTCGGGATTGTCTCGTGAGTTCCAAACAAATATTTTTATTGTGTCAATAGTGCCGTTAGTCGGATTCATTTGCAAACTACACATCCCTGATTCTATTATTTCAGATGTCAAACTTTCTTTTGTCAGCGTTATTAGTTTGCCTTGTTCTTTAAATTCCTTGCTGTATTTTGTCATTTCAAACACCTTTCTTTATGTTTATTATTATATCAGATTTTTGGGTGTTTGTCGACTCTATTTAAATTATACCACTCCACACACCCTTTTAACGTTTGTATAAACGTCCTCGTGTTTTCAGATGTAAAATCCTAATGGCTATACCCCAAAAAGTTGTTACAAAGAAAATATGAGCCGATTTCCACCTCTAAAAAAGCGCTTTTTGATACGCTTATATTTTAACAATATAAATAAAAAAGCATAAAGAAAAGCTTAATAAGGTTAAACCAATAACGACAGTATAAAAGCATACCCGCCTGCCAAACAAAATGACAGGCGGGTATGTCTATTGGAATTGTTCTGTTGTTTTCCTGATTTATATTTTTTCTATCAATCCGGGATCGATCTCGTTTTCGGGTACTGTCGGAGGCAGACCGTTTGAATCGTCTGCGCCGCCTGTTACCTTCTCAAGTTCTTCAACATCTAATTCACGCTTTTTCTCAGTATCCTTTTCTTTTTCACACATTTTAATTCACCTCCTCGCTTTGTTGAAATGTATAATTTCATGTACTAAAACAGTCCTGCTATCTTATTTAGTATTACTGCCATTTGTGCTCTGCTTGCATTATTTTGCGGTCTGATTGTTACATCCTCAAATCCTTTTATAATGCCATCGCCGACAGTCCACTGTACTGCAGAAACAGCCCATTCGCTGATGTCAACTGCATCTGTAAAGTCTAAGATATTTGTATCTTCACCGACAGATACATCATAGTCCTTAAACTTTGCATATCTCCAAAGTATCGTAACCATCTGTTCGCGCGTAATCGGATCATCGGGACCGTAGTGTTTATCATCATATCCTGAAACAATACCGATGTCGGTTGCCCATGCAATTGCAGTTTCATAATAACTGTCTTTCTTTACATCTGTAAATGTATTCTTTGCTTTCGTTTCGGGCAAACCTTCTCTGTTATAAATTGCATAAGCGAACATTCCTCTGGTAATATCTGTTTCAGGATTGAAGATCTCTTCACTCATTCCCGACATTCTGCCGTTATCAAATGCTTCCTTAACCGCATCATAGTACCAAGCAGTTTGGGGAACATCCTTAAAGCGCCACTTTTTATCGCCGTCTATTTTCTTAAACTCCGGTGTGATAGTAACATCGTCAGATGGCTTAACAAATGAATATGTGCCGTCATCGTTTCTTGTCACCTTAATCTTGTTACCGTTCTTGTCGGTCACGTTAAGCAATGAAAGCGTATATCCCTCATCTGGTGTTACAGTAACAGTTACGTTTTCACCCTTTGACGGATTAGTCTTTGAAACGCTTACCTTACCGTTTGCGCTTGCACCGCTGCTGTAAATATTAACATTACCGCTGGCAAGGCTCGCACCGCCGGTTTTGCCTCCACCGCCGCCATGGTGCGGTGTAGGTGTCGGTTCCTCCGGCTCGTCTGTACCCGGAGTTGTTCCCGTTACTTTAACGGTTATATCCTGAAGTTCCATACTGTACGGATTTACAATGCCGTGAAGCACTGTTTCGCCCGCCGCGTTTGCAAGCAGCTTGTTTCCGCTTACAAGCGCAACATTACTGTCGTCCGCAGCAAATGCTGCCGACAGAGTTTCGCTTATTGATGACGGCTGACAGGTGACATTAAGGTCAAGAGATTCTCCTGCTTGTAATTCTATTTTTTCAGGCAGCTCTGCGCCGTTTAAGCGGATATCGACAGGCTTTGAAACCGTAATTCTGACCTGACGGAATATTGATTTCGCCTTCAATTTCTGTTTGTCCTGTAACAATAAGCTCGTCGTCGTTTTCCGTTTCCGTATAAATGTCAAGGTTTTCTATCGCAATGCTTCCGAAGTTACATTCGTCTATTGAGTAATTCAAATTCATTGCATAAGGTCCTACAAAAGTAACGCTTAACTTATCGCCGTCAGCAGACGGTGCGTTACCCATGTTCTTAACGGTTGCGTGCAGTTTGAATGCACCGCTATTGTCCTGATATACATAAGCATCAGACAATTCATATACTGCGTGCTTTTCAAGCTTTTCACTCTCAAAAGCTGATGTGTTTGCAAAATTCGCCTCGTGAGCAACTGTATAAATGCTCATTCCGTCCACATCTTGAGGAACTGTCCACTCGATTTTATGGTTAGCCATATTGTCGGGCAGCAGCTTATCTGTGCTTGTTACAGTATCGATTTTTTCTCCCTGCACACCGTTCTTGTATTCATAAATATCTACGGTATAGCCGTCTGCATAAGTAAGTCCCGTATTCTTTACATCAATGCTTATTTCGACAGTATCACCTTCAAGAGGAGTTGTATCGGAAAGCCTGATACCTGTAACATCAACCGCACCGCAAGGTTCCTGATATGAAGCCATAATTTTCGGATTGGAGAAGGTCATTAAATCGCCGTGCGATGCGCCAAAGGTGTTCTGATCATTCATTGTCTGCTCATAAGTGTTATACGCCACCATAAGCTTGCCCTGTGAGTCGATAACGGCTGTGGGAGCATCTGCTATCACTTCATTATATGTAAGTCTGTACGGTGATGCCCATGCTGAGCCTACCGTTTCCGCATCAGACTGAACCAGAGCCGTAGCATATACCTCACGGCATTGCTTATACTTAGTTTCGCCGTTTGAGTCCTCGCCGTCCTCTTTTGTGAGAGGCTGTGTCCAAACAATATAAATATCGCTACCGTTAACAACCGGCTTGAAGTCTGCCATACCTACTGCATCATGCTGTTTTTCTGATATTGGCGAAACATAAGAATAAAGTTCATCTAATGACTTTGTATATCTTGCGGATACATCATCGTCCTTTGACATCAAATATTCTTCTTTTATCTGTCCTTTTTCATCGACACCGTTTCTTACAAGGTCTGTTATATCGATGTAAGCGATTTTCTGGCTGTTTCTGTACCAGAACAGCTTTGTTGACGCGCTCTCACCGTTGCCCGTTCTCGCAAACTGCGGCATAGCATCTGCAACCTGCGGATTGTCATTTGTCAGTCTTACGGGCACATAAGTTTTATGTGTTTCAAAGTCATAGAACTGAACAAACAGTTCTCTGTCATCTATCGTATCCGCATTTGAGTCAACATCAACTGTGTACGCATATACGCATAATCCATTATATGATATTGCGGTAAAGTCGGCAATATTCGGAACAACACTTGTTCCAAGCTCAGCGGTTCTGGGCTGAATAAAGCGCTGTCCGCCCCAATTTGCTATAAGCGTCTGTCTGGCTTCTTCGTTTGCAACCTCGGCATCGTAATACTTATCAAAGAGCCATCTGCCGTCTTCATTGGAATACAGCATATATGTTATAAGCGAGCTTGAACCGTACGGGTTTGCCATTTCCTCTGTTGTCGCATTTGTGTCAAAGTTCTTTGAGTAATAGATTGCTCTGTCGCCTGTCGCATCATCATATACACAGGTCGGCTTATAGTCATAACGCGTATCGTCGGTAAGCTGTGTAATCTCAGATACTGTCTTTGCCGACGGGTTGATAACAGCCGTATAAACCTCAAGTTTATTGAGATAATTCGCTGTATTTGTTTTGTCGCCATCCGCTCTGTCGGCAGGATCTGTTGATACCCACGCAATCATTACCTTTCCGCCGTCAATTTCGCATATGCTCGGCTGGAAGTCACCTGTGGTATCCTCCTGAACGGTGTAATTATCGCTCCATACACCGTCCTTGCATACGGCATATTTAAGAACAGTTCTGTCAACTTCACCTCTTGTATTGTCGTTATCGAGGAACGCCATAAATACACTTCCGTCAGACAGTTTGATAAGCTGTACATCCGGATGTTCGTAACCGTTTTCTACAATTGTCTGTTGTGAGGTTTGTGTAAATGCCGACATCAGTTCAACCTTACCGTCATCGGGCAGCCATTCTGATTTCTTATTGGAAAATGCTTCTCTTAAACCAAATACAGAACCCTCTGATACCTGTGTGTCAGAACTCTGGAGCTTAACGCCATTCTTTGCAAGCTGGTCGTATTCCTCAAATGAGCCGAATTTAATCATCGGGAAGGTGTATTGCAGCGGTACAGAGAATAGGAACAGGTCAATCCAGATTCCTGCGGTGAATATAAGCGCACAGCCCCATTCATTCTCAACATATACGGGGTCTGAATCCCAGTCGCCCATTGCCGTAAATGTTCCGCCGCCGCGAAGTCCTATCGTACCCGCGAGCCCAACGCCCACATATACCTGAACGGTTGCGGACATCTTTACATTTGCGTGGAACTTTTCAAGGCTGTTGTTAAAGTCAACCGTTGCTTCTTTTGCATCGTTATAAGTAATCTTCGGCTTTGATGTATCTGCCGCCGCACCGAAGAAGCCCATAACGCTTCCGCTTATCTCAATACCGAAATATGCGGGGATAAATACGACAGGCAAAAGCGTGTACCACGCCACCTTAAAGCCTGCATTTACCGCAATAAATCCTCCGACGCCTACAAATTCAAATGTAGATGTGGTCGTACCCTTTTGGGGATCGGTAAGACTTGCGTAAGCAAAGTCAAAGTACACACCACCGCTGTCAGACATATAGCTTGTTGCGTGCTTGTCCGATATTTTATCATAAAGCGAGGTCGGGTTAAAGCCCAAATACATACGGTAGCCTGTGTCTGTCTTCATCGCGCCAACGGTAACAAACGGGAAGTCAAAGTTAATGCCCGTTGTGCCAACCAAGGGGAGCGTTGTGAAGTTCATGTCCATAGGCAGATCCACATGCTGATCCACAGGAATTTCCAATGAACCCTTTTGTACTATCGCATAACCCGTGAATACATCGGCGTAAGTCGTGCCATCGGCGGAGCCTTCTCTATCAGATATACTTCCGTCCTCATCATAGACTACCGTCCTATTGCTTACGCCGTGGGTGCGGTCTGTCGTAACTCTTATGTACATCTCATATCCCGCCACGAGGTTCGTTGAGCTCATTTGTGCCATAAAGCTGCCGTCATCTTGCTTTTTAGCCTTAAATACACCCTTTTCTGTGTTTGAATTGGGGTCGTATTGAACAAAGCAAACCTCGGTAATATTTTCCGCAGCGGTAGATTCCGTGATCTCGCCCGTTTTAGAATTCAGCGTCTGCTTTGTATATTGGGGAACCATATCGAGCCTTGCATAAAGTTCTAATATTTCCTCCGCCTTTGAATAGTCAACAACAAGGCTTGTGCCCTCGCCCTGATGAGCGCCATCTCTGTAAACGGATATATTATCCATAATACTTCCGTTTTCCGTGCTGATATTCTGGAAACCGACACTCTGTCTTGTTACATCCACCTTTGTCGTAACACTTGAACCGGCGGTCATAAATATATCCTGTTTTTCTGTCTTTCCGGACTTAATCTCAACATCACGGAGATCATCTGTTCCGTTTACGCTTATCATATAACGGAAATATCGGGGCGAACTGCTCGTACCGTACATTGCTCTTATCGGCGGGGTACGGAAATGACCATTCACGTCCGCAACGGCGTACTCGCTGCCTACGGAAACGACAGCCCCAGCAGCAGGCGTATTCTTGAACGCGCTCACATCGTGAGATCTCATATTATACGCAGGTCTTACGATATTGCCCTCAAGTGTTTCATACATATCCGCTTTGGCACCCGTTTCTACCGACAATGTGATAACATTATCGTCCTTGCTGCCCGATGCTCTGTGGTAGAACATATCACCTGCATATACTTTGCCGCTACCTACTTCTTTCCAGTTCAGGTACGCCTTATTGCCCGCTGATGAAGCAAGCTTTGCGCCGACTGTATAGATTTTACCGTTTCTGACATTGTCATAGATGGCATATTCTTTATATGCGACGCCGCCTACCGTTACATCATTTACAGCATTTGCCTGCATAAAGCCAAAGCCCGGGTCAAGCTTTGATACATCAGATGCCTTCACCATTACGGCTATGGCGTTGCCTTTTCTCTGATAAAGTGGGGTTATTTCATAATAACTGTACTTTAATCTCTTTCCCTCGTTCAGGTATCTGTTGCCGCTGATATCATCGTAAGGAACGATAACATCGCGCTTTACCCAATAGGTATCGCTTTCGTTCTGCTTGATGCTGATCTTATAGCCCGACGGCTCGTACATATCCTTATACGCATCGCGCATTACGGTATCAAGCTTTAAGATATCGCCGCGGTGATAGGTATAAGTCGTGTCCTTGCTTACATCCTTATTTTCATTGCTTATCTTGAAGTAACCGAAGTTAGTACTTTCAGGCACCTTAACGACTACCTTCGCGTCCTTATAGCCGAAGGTAGGCTTTAGATTAATAACGCCCTTTGTGCCGTAGGTGCCGTTGGGGTTCTTGTAAGCGGCTACCTGATTCGTTTTAACATTATAAGAACCTCTGTTACTATTAATCCAGGATGCGTCCATAGTAAATGAGCGTGTATCGCTCATATCGCTGCCCGACAGACTTATGCTCCTTGTGTATCCGTTTTCTTGTATGGTCTTTGCACCGGTAAAACGGGCATATGTCGTATCGTCCTGTATGATGGATACAGTATTCAGACCGTCCTTGGCATATTTTACGATATAGTTGTTATTCTGGTTGTTCGCGCCGGAGAGCTTTGCCCCGGTTGCTCCCGCCCACTTGCTCTTTGTACCGTCTTCATTGAGGAACTCAAGCTGATCGGCAACCTGTAGGTTTATCTCAAAAGGTCTGTAGATTCCCTTCAAGCCCTTTATCTGCAAGCGGTCGCAGTCCGAGCAGTTTGCATAGTTTTCAAAATAAATCTCGTCCATGAGATCTGTACCATCGTTTTTCGGCATGAAAAAATTCGTCTTGCCTATGGGGTTCTTGCTGTCATATACAGTCTGATCCTCCACTGTGACCTTTATATTGGCACATGTATCCCATTTGAATATATCCGCTTCATAGCCGCAATATTCATAATACCATGGATCACAATAATATTTGACCCACAGCGTGCCGTGGGGATTGGTCCAGAACGCATCCTCGTCCCACATAAGATCCCAGCTGTCACCGTCCCAGCCGTTAGCGCCGCAGAAATCATGTCCTCTGGACGTTCCGTGACCTTTCGGCTTTGATACATCCACCGATTCACCTGTTACGACATCCTCAACGGAGTACGTTCTTTCCGCCATAAGAGAAACGCTGTCATCATCTTCTGCCGACATAAGCGAAACATCCGCTGCCTTCGGCTTTATCGTAACATACGCCTCTCCGTTTACGATTTCGGCATTTTCTGCACCTTCAAGTCTCAAAGTAAAATCAGCATCGGATTTTAAATATGCTTGTCTTATCGGAATATCGACTGTCTGTTTCGTTATACCGAATGGGAATGCAAGCTCAGCGTCAACAGGTGAGAAATCGCGTCCTGCAACCGCTGTTCCCGCCTCTGATGTGAGGTGTACCACAGCCAATGAATTGAGTGCGCCCTCACGGGTTACGGTAATTTGCAGATTATTGCCATCAGCCGTATAACTTGTCTCCGAAAAACTAAATTTTGCGTTTTCATGCTCTTCATCGTCAACTATCGTTAATGCACAGCTTGATGCGGCACTGTTCGTAGTTGAACCGAACGGTGCGCCGAGCATAATGTAGAAGTATCTGTCGCCGTCGCTTTTGTTGTTATTTTTAACATCAATAACAAGATACTTTTCCTTTTCGCCCGCCTCAAAGTTTAAGACAAGGTCAGCGCCGATAACAGCATCGGTTATAACGTTTGCCATCTGCTGTATCTGCTGCATTGTGTCCGTTGATGAGGAAAGCTTCTGAGGATAAGCCTCTTCACCCGAGTAGAGCTTTGAGACCTCTGCGTAATCATCGGATACATCATCGCCTGTGTACTCGGCAGCGGTATCCGCAAGTCCGCTTTTTTCCTCTATGTAGTCAACTGCCCCCTGCATAGCCTGCTCTGTTTGCTTTTGAAGTTCCTCGTCGCCTTCCATGATGTTGTAGAATTCCTCATCGCTTTTGAGTTCGCTCTGAGTGTATTCTTCACCTTCCATCATCTCCATGAGCGACATGCTTTCATCGGCATTTTCCACCGTTTCGCCCGTTCCGAATACCGAAACCGTGTAATCTTTGCCGTATTTTGCTGTCATATCGGAGATTTTAATGTTTACTCCCGCTTCCTCCGCTGCGTCACCGCCTCTTGCAACTCTCAAGAGATAGCGCTCGTTTGCGCCCTCATAAAGATTTGCTGAGGTTGACGCAAGGTAGAAAACATCACTTTGTAAAATCGAATCCTCGATTTCCACCTCCGGCAGATATACATCCGCCGCTTCTGCTG
>CACZWD010000027.1 GCA_902784805.1 uncultured Ruminococcus sp.
CTTTGCAAAATCTAAGTTATTAAATGCACATTTATCACTCCCGCCGAAATTGTACATTTTAATCCGCCGAAATTGTACATTTTGACTTGACATTTACAAAAGATATCATGGAGGTTTTAAAAATGATAGAGAGAAATGAAATCAGAAGTACAGCACATTCAAAATATAGGTGTCAGTACCGTATAGTATTTGCACCAAAATATAGGCGCAAAATAATAATATACGGGAAGATAAAAAAAGATATAGGAGAAATACTGAGAAAATTATGTGAGCAAAAAAGGAGCAGTCGCAAGTGAGCGGCTGCCTGAGATAGTAATGCGGTGCTAAACTCAATGCCTCTTTAGAAGCTTTGTCAGGATTAACCCTTTAGAAGCTCAGTAAGCCACCGATTCAATCGGTGGTTTTGACTCAACAATATTTAGTGGTTTAAAACATTGTAAAAATAATTAAAATCGGAATGACGTTTTGATATGCTCAATTGAAAATGAAAGGCGGGTTGCAAATAAGCATCCGAAATATTGCTCTTAAGAATGGGAAATTGCACTCACATTAAAAGTGTATATAGAACCTGCAGTCTTGCGTAGGAAGGAGGAAAAAGGCGCTGTTAGTATAAATTTTCGCAAAAAATTTCCCCGCCGACTATAAAGTGGTGGGGAAATTTATTAATTCAAAGGAATAACATACTCTCTCTAAATTAAGATTAGACGTTTTTGTCAAAAATAAAGTAATGGTAATATGCTCGGTAATTAAAGAAAAATATTTAAAAATTATTTATCTCCAAAGCATATACCCATTGTACGAGCAAGCTCCATAAGCTCACCATTTACATCTACCGGCCGGAAATTGCTATGCATATCATCTGTAGGAATAACCTCTTCAAGAGGAACCGTTGTGAGTGTATCGCCTTTTAAAGCAACCATATGAGCGTATTTACCTTCCATGAGGGCTTCCACAGCTTTTTTGCCGTAACGTGTACAAAGGATTCTGTCAAATGCCGATGGAGAACCGCCTCTTTGAACATGACCGAGAACGGAGCAACGAGCCTCAACGTCCATAATTGTTTCACTAATTGCGTAGCCGTTTTCGTCACGATTGTTGTTTAGAATTGTCTGAACAGCATTTGCAACAGCGTCACCTGCACCTTTAAACTTGAAACCGTCGGGAGAAAGGTCTGTCGTTACACCTGTTTTTCCACCTGTTGGCGAAGAAATACCTTCCGCAACAACAATAAGACAATACTGACGCGGACTTTTAAGGGCGTCCTTTGCTTTTTTTGCGACGATATCAATATTATATGGTATTTCGGGAATAAGAATAACATCAGCGGCGGAAGCAAGTCCTGTATGAAGTGCCAGATGTCCCGCTTCACGTCCCATGACTTCAAGAACCATTACTCTGTGATGTGAAATACCTGTTGTATTGATACAACTTATAGCTTCAGTGCAACGGCTTACCGCAGTATCAAAGCCAAAGGTTCGGTCGGTTGAATTAAGGTCGTTATCAATTGTTTTTGGTACGCCTATAACAGGAACGCCAAGCCTTGAAAAATCTCTTCCCGAAGTAAGAGTTCCGTCACCGCCGATTATAACAAGGGCGTCAATACCCATTTTTTTAAGGTTGTTAATAGCACTTCCGGAAAAATTATCATAAATAGGTTTTCCGTCTTCACCTTTAATAATACCTTTTTTGTCACGACGAGGGTATTTAAACAAGTTGTCCTTGTTTGAGTTATAAAGAATTGTTCCGCCTTCGGAAATTATATCACTGACAGAATACTCATTAAGAGAAACGAGTTGACTTTCGCCAAGAAACAAACCTCTGTAACCGTTTTTTATACCGACAACTTCAAGTCCATATTTTGTAATGGCAGTTTTTGTTACGGCTGAAATAACAGCGTTAAGACCGGGACAATCACCACCGCCTGTAAGTATGCCGATTTTTTTAATTTTCATCTTTTCCATATCTGTTTCCTCCTTCATGAAAAGACATAAACACAATTTCTGCGATATATGCCGTATAGGCAAAAGGTGTTCAACTTTCTTTTGCCTAGCCTGATGGCGCTAATTTGAACACGCTTTAAACGTCGTTATTTCGCCGTTTTGAGCCTTTAGGTCTTGATAGGCGCCAGCCCATCTTCGCCCTATGCGGCAAAAATCGACTGAAATCTCATAGTTTAAAGTCCTGCGGAGTTTATTTCGTGCAAATGTATGTCGAGACAAGGAAAATGCCGCAGTGTGTTACTTCGTATTTGCAAGGCATTTGACACAGTATCGGCATACATTTGCCGAAATAAACCGTAGTTCAAATTGGCGCCATCAGGCAAGCCTGCCGTGTCCGAGTAGATCTGTCAGACTGTGCACATATAATCATTATTATTTTATAACATTATGCCAAATTTTGCAACGTTTTTTTATAATTATGTCCTAATTTTATAAAAAAATTGACATTTGTTTCACAATTTTATATTTTTTACTGTAAATGTTAGATAAAATATACCTGCGCGACAAAAAACCGCTGACATTTAAAGTCAGCGGTTAATAAAAATAAAACTGTTATTTTACTTTTTAAGGTTTTCTTCAAGCTTATTAAGCTCATCTTTCATTTCTTTCGGTAATCTATCGCCAAATTGAGCGAAATAAGCTTTTATGCCCGTGTCAGGATCTTCGATATCTTCAAGCCAGGTTTTATTATCAATTGTAAGAAGTTCTTTTATTGTTTTAGCGTCAATGTCAAGTCCTTCAACGTCAATATCTCCTGCGTTCGGAACAAAGCCGATAGGAGTTTCCGTTGCGTCAACTTTGCCTTCACAGCGGTCGAGAATCCAAAGAAGCACTCTCATATTATCACCAAAACCGGGCCACATAAAGTTACCTTCCTCGTCTTTTCTGAACCAGTTGACGTGGAAAATTTTCGGAGCTTTATCGCCAAGCTTTTTGCCCATTTCAAGCCAATGACCCCAGTAATCAGCCATATTATAGCCGACAAAAGGTTTCATAGCCATCGGGTCACGGCGTACAACGCCCACAGCGCCTGCTGCTGCAGCGGTTGTTTCGGAAGCCATTGTTGCGCCGACAAACGTTCCGTGCTGCCAATTTCTCGACTGATATACAAGCGGAGCGCACTTAGCGCGTCTGCCGCCGAATACGATAGCCGAAATCGGCACGCCCTTCGGATTTTCAAATTCACTTGAAATACAGGGGCAGTTTTTAGCGGGAGCCGTAAACCTTGAGTTCGGGTGAGCAAGCTTATTGCCCGCTTCAACATATTCTTTTCCGTTGACCTTTGCGCCCTTCCATTCGGTTGCGTTTTCCGGCGGGTTTTTATCAAGACCTTCCCACCATACGGTCATATCGTCATTATTAATCGCGACGTTTGTAAAGATAGTGTTTTTCTTTGTTGATTCAAGAGCGTTAAAGTTTGTTTTTTCGCTTGTGCCGGGAGCAACGCCAAAGAAGCCCGCCTCAGGGTTCATTGCCCAAAGTCTGCCGTCCTCACCGATTCTCAGCCATGCTATGTCGTCACCGACTGTCCATACCTTATAGCCCTTGTTTTTAAGATATTCCGGAGGAATAAGCATAGCAAGGTTTGTTTTGCCGCAGGCACTCGGAAAAGCGGCGCATATATATTTTACTTCGCCGTTAGGATTCTCAACGCCGAGTATGAGCATATGTTCAGCCATCCAGCCTTCTCTTTTGCCCATCGCGCTCGCAATACGGAGCGCAAAGCATTTTTTGCCGAGAAGCACATTACCGCCGTAAGCGGAGTTGATGCTCCAGATTGTGTTATCCTGCGGGAAATGCACAATATATCTCTCATCGGGATTTACGTCTTTTTTGGAGTGAAGGCATTTAACAAAATCGCCGTCATCGCCAAGCATATCAAGAGCAATATTACCCATTCTTGTCATAATGCTCATATTAAGAACAACGTAAATGCTGTCTGTAAGCTCTATGCCGACTTTGGAAAACGGCGAGCCGTAAACACCCATAATATAGGGGACAATATACATTGTTCTGCCTTTCATAGAGCCATCGTAAAGTTTAGAGAGCATTGCGTATGCCTCGGACGGTTCAATCCAGTTGTTTATGGGACCTGCTTCCTCACGTGTCGGAGTACAGATAAAAGTTCTGTCCTCAACTCTCGCGACGTCGTTTTCCGCGGTTCTGTGGTAGTAGCAGCCCGGAAGCTTTTCGGGGTTAAGCTTTATCATTTCACCTGTAGAAACGGCTTCGGCGGCAAGCTCGTCAAGCTGTGACCGGTCGCCTGTAATCCATACAACATTTTCGGGTTTAACAAGAGCCTTCATTTCATCAAGCCATGTTAAAACTTTTTGATTTTTCGTCATTTCTGTTTCCTCCTATTTATAAATAAAAAAATTAATGCGACGGGATAGACAATTTATTAACAATTCTAAAAATAAAAAATTACCCTATATACGATTATTCTGTTTAAAGCTGTAAAATCCTTCTTTTTTTGTAAATATTTTAAAAGTTTTTTTCAAAAAACTCCGTTAAATTTGCGTAATCCTCAAGTGACAGGGCTTCGCCTCTTATTTTAGGTGAAAAACCAAGGGCGTTAAGTGCTTCAAGAGTTTGTTCTTTTGGTATTCCCGCACCGGCGAAAAGGCTGTTTTGAAGAGTCTTTCTACGCAGCGCAAAACCGCCTTTAATAAGCCTGAAAAGCATTTTTTCGTCCGAAACCTTTACGGCAGGCTCGTCTAAAATTTTAAGATGTACAACTGCGGAATCAACCTTTGGCGGCGGCATAAAACAGCTTGAAGGGACAATCCGTGTAATTTCCGCTTTTGCACGGTAACTCACGGCAAGCGTGACAGCGCCGTAGTCTTTGCCGCCGTTTTTTGCCGTCAGCCTTTCGGCAACTTCTTTTTGTACCATAATTGTAATTGATGATATTATATTTTTATTTTCAAGAAGCCGCATAAGTATCGGGGTTGTTATGTAATAAGGAAGATTCGCGGCAACCTTGATTTTTTTATTTGTATTGCCAAACAAGTCAAAAACATCTGTTTTCATAAAGTCTGCATTTATAATCTGAACATTATCAAAACCCGACAAGGTTTCGTTGAGAATGGGCATTAGCGAGCTGTCAATTTCAACAGCTTTCACGTTTGCTCCTGTTTCGGCAAGCTTCCTTGTAAGCACACCTATTCCGGGACCGATTTCAAGGACAAAATCGTCTTTTTTTATATCGGCACAGCACACAATGTCATTTAAAACCTCCTCGTCCGTAAGAAAATTCTGTCCGAGAGATTTTTTGAAATTTTTGTCATATTTTACCATAATCCGCCTTATTTCGGACGGGTCTGTAAGATTGTACATAACGTTCACCTTGCTTTTTAAATGTGTAAAAAAAGCAGCGCAAGCTTTTTTGCGCTGCCTATTTTAATATATTTTTAACTTAATATATACACTCTCATTCGCCTTACGCCGTTTGCCGCGCATTCGGCATATGTCGGATACCACATATCAATTATATTGCCCTTTATTGAGCCTCCTGTATCCGCCGCAATCGCGTAGCCGTAATCGGGCTTGCCGTCAAGCGACTGAACATATACCTTTGTGCCGAGAGGAATTACCCGAGGGTCAACCGCAATCAGACCTCTCTGAGTTGCCATACCTGTTGCTGTTCTTCCGTGAATATCGTAAGAATAAGCCTTGCAGTCAATAAAGCTGCTTCCGGCGAAAGCAGAGGCAGCGTCCGCCACACCGGAATTTGTACGAGGAGCGGAAGCCGCCGCACCGGAATTTGTGCGGGCTGCGGAAGCTTTTCCGCGGCTTACGGGGGTTATGCTTTTTGTACCGTATTCGACAATTTCATCTGTCGGCTCGGTTACAACACGCTCACCGACAAAAACCTTTTCGGTTTCTTCGCCGTTTGTTACGGTAACGTTATAAACCACTTCTTTTTCACCGTTTATACCGTTTTGCTTAACCCTGGATTCGCCTCTTTCCATATCGGGGTTAGGCACGTTTTGTTTGCCAAACGGTATAATTTCCGTTTCAACATAATCAACCTTTGAAACTCTTGATATGTTAACGCTCATTCCTTTATTAATAACAGTATCAAGAGAGGGATTTACCAAATCATATTCACCAAGAATTACACCTTCGCTTTTTAAAAAAGCGTCAACCGTTTTTGAAACGGTTTTTACGGTAAAGCTTTCTGTTCCTATAACAAAAGGCACATCAAAAGCGTGTTTAACCGTAATAGTCATATTTGTGCTTAAATCGCTTGTAAGCGGCGGCACAATTTCATCATTTTCGTCTATTGCTATGTCATTTTGCTTTAATACCGACTCAACAGAAGTTGCCCATGTTTTAAATGTCATGTCTTTTCCGTCAACATTCAATGTTACTGTTTTTATCTGAGCAAATGTCGAAATTGCAAAAACGGCAGCACAGACTGCGAACATTGCGAAAACGGCAGTTTGCCTTTTTACACCCCGCAACGCACGTAATACGTTTGTTACCATTTGAATTTCCTCCATTTATATTTTTTACGAGTACCACAACATTACCTATTTTACCATATTTTTAAGATTATGTCAATTTTGGAAAGCACTGTTTTATTATATGCCGAATTTACAAAAATATACATTTTTAATTTATTTTTGGCTTCAAACGTAAAATCTTAAAGTTTAATTTTATAAGAAATTTTATATATTGCCATAAAAACATACAAATATTAACAAAAAATATTGACGTATAATGTGCAAATCGCCGAAAATAAAATTACCTATTTATATTTGGACGGTTTAATAGTATAATTAATATAGTAGTTTTATGAATTGGAGCAGTATGTATGATAAAAAAAGAAGAAGGAAAGGTTCATTTTATAGGTGTCGGAGGCATAAGTATGAGCGCGCTTGCCGAGATACTTCTTTCAGAGGGATATAAGGTTTCCGGTTCGGACCGCAGCAGCAGCCCTCTTACCGATGCGCTTATAGAAAAAGGGCTTGAATTTTACGAAGGACATTCGGCAGAAAACATTTCACCGGATACCGCGCTTGTTGTATATACGGTTGCCGTAAAATACGATAATCCGGAGCTTGTCGAAGCAAGGAGCAGAGGGATTACGGTTATACCGCGTTCACGTCTTCTCGGAGATATAATGAGTAAATATAAATATCCTGTCGCGGTTGCGGGAACGCATGGCAAAACAACAACAACGTCAATGCTTGCTTACATATTTATAGGCAGTGGTCTTGACCCTACAGTTATTGTAGGCGGAGGCCTTGACCTTTTGGATAAAAAAACTTTGCGTCTCGGCAAAGGTGATTATCTTATTGCCGAAGCCTGCGAATATTACCGCAGTTTTCTTGATTTTAAGCCATATGCCGCGACAATACTTAATATAGAGCCGGATCATCTTGATTATTATAAGGATAAAGAGGATTTTCAAGGTGCTTTTGAGGATTTTTCAAAGAATATTCTTCCGGGCGGTTTTTTAATTGCCTGTGCCGATGACGGAGATATGAGCCGTATTATAGAAAATGCACCGGCAAAGGTTGTGACTTACGGCATCAAAAATAAAGCTGATTTTACGGCAAGAGATATTGATTACGAATGTGGGTATCCTGCGTATTCTCTTGAAGCTTTCGGAAAAGAGCTTGGAAAAGTACAGCTTTCGGTAGCGGGTGAGCATAATGTGCTTAATTCTCTCGCGGCACTTGCAAATGCTTATGTTTTGGGACTTGATATGAACCTCGCCATGGAGGACGTCGGCAAATTTCACGGAGCGATGCGCAGGTTTGAATATAAATTCGATGTCTGCGGCGCGAAAGTTTATGATGATTACGCCCACCACCCAACAGAAGTTGCGGCAACGGTGTCAGCCGCCTCAAAATTGCCTCATAAAAGGCTTATATGCGTTTTTCAGCCGCATACATATTCGAGGGCGAAAACCTTTCTTGATAAGTTCGCATCGGCTTTTAAAGGTGCGGATGAGGTGATTGTCGCTGATATTTATGCCGCGAGGGAGGCGTATGACCCGACAATTCCGCCGGAACTTATCGCGGAAAAAATTAATGAAAACGGCGTTAAAGCGCTTGCAATTTCGGGTAATGATAATATAGCGTCCTATCTTAAAGATAATTTGTCGGAGGGCGATATCGCGGTTATTATGGGCGCGGGAGATATTTTTAAAATATATGAGATGCTGAAATAACATCTTACAATTATATTACAATTATATAACGCTTAAAGGGAAATCGGGTTTTTTGACGAAAAAAGCAATATACGGTTTTTATACGATTTTTTCTGAATTATTACCCGAAAGGTTGTTTTACAAATGAAATACGTAAAGCTTTTGGTTATATTAATGCTTATTTTATGCTGTTTTTCTTTGAACACGGTAGCGGATAGTGATATCCGTATTATTGCAAACGGTAAGTTTATTGATTGTGATGTTCCGCCCGTAATTATTGAAGGCAGAACTCTTGTGCCGATTCGCGCGATTGCCGAGGCGGCAGGCGCCGATGTGACGTGGGACGGTAAAAAAAGACAGGTCTACATAGAATCGGGAAACGATAAAATGTATCTTAAAATTGACAGTAAAACCGCAACGGTAAACGGCAAAAAAAAGACGCTTGATGTAAGTTGTACCATAATAGGCGACAGAACAATGGTGCCGATACGTTTTGTGGCAGAAAGCTTTAATTATAATGTTTCGTGGAACGAAAAGGAACGTATTGTGAATATTACGAGCATTGCGGATAATGTTAAATTCAATACAATAGGCACAGCGAATGTTGAGGGTGGCTTCAGAGTTACCGTAAAGTTTAATTCGGCAATGCAGGGAGATTATAAAATATCAAACCTTACAAATCCCGACAGGCTTGTGCTTGATGTGGAAAACGCGCAGATTGATTACAGCCGGCAGTTTAATTTTGAAAATGATACTGTAAAAGATGTAAGGGCCGCAAACCATGACGGCTATTTAAGATTTACATTTGACCTTGCGGAAGCGGCAAAATACAAAACATATGTAAACAGCGCAAAAGACGCGATTGTGATTACGTTCAGCGTTGCGACAAAGGGTGAAATCACCGAGCCCGGCGATGATGATGAAAAAAAAGAAAAAGAGGACGACGGAATATTTACAATTGTTATAGATGCCGGTCACGGCGGAAACGACCCCGGCGCACTCGGCAAAGAGGACGGTGAGATTGTTGCGCGTGAATCCGAAATCAATCTTGATGTTGCTCTAAAAACCGTGAAAATTTTGAAGGACGCGGGCTATAATGTTGTTTCAACAAGGACAAGTGATAAAACCGTCAGCCTCGGAGGAAGATGCAAAATTGCGAACGACGCCGATGCGGAACTTTTTATAAGCATACATTCAAACGCTATGGGCGAAGGCAGAGAAGATGTAAACGGCACTATGGTTTTTTATGGTGCCGCGAAGGATAAAGAAAAGCCGTGGGTGTATTCAAAAACGCTTGCTTCAAATATTCTCGGTTATTTATGTAAGGCGCTTGAAACTGAAAATTTAGGTGTTCAGGTGGGTGACGAGCTTGCGGTTATAAGAGGTACGGAGGCGCCCGCTGTACTTGTTGAGCTTGCTTTTATAACTAACTCTGATGACAGAGAAAAGCTTATGGACGAGGATTACAGACAAAAAGCTGCGGAAGCAATCGCGAGCGGAATAATTAAAACGATTAATGGAAAATAGATACAGATATTGGCATTATTTTTACAGAAAGAATGACTTTTAAATATGTTTAACATTGTACTTCATGAGCCGGAAATTCCGCAAAATACAGGTAATATTGCAAGAACCTGCGCCGTAACGGGAGCAAAGCTTCATATAATAAAGCCTATGGGTTTTGCGATTGATGATAAAAAATTAAAGCGAGCGGGGCTTGATTATTGGCATCAGCTTGATATAACTTATTATGAAAATTTTGAGGACTTTTTCGCGAAAAATACGGGAAGAATGTTTTTCGCGACGACAAAAGCCCCGAATAAATACACCGATATAAGCTATAAAGACGGCGATTATTTGATTTTTGGAAAAGAAACAAAAGGGCTTCCAGAAAGCCTTTTATCAGACAGACCCCAAAGCTGTATAAGGATACCCATGAGAGATACAACAAGGTCTTTGAACCTTTCAAATTCTGTTGCGATTGTTGTTTATGAGGCGCTTCGTCAGACGAATTTTGAAGGTCTTAAACTCACAAGCGGATTTTTGACTGTGGGAGAGCCGAGGATTTAAAGAGAAGGAGAAAAGCTATGTTTTTACTTATGAACACCATAGTTTTTTTGGGCAAGACTTTTGTTTTTGAGCCTGTTGCTTTTCATATTGGCAGAAAGCCTGTATATTGGTATGGAATTATCATTGCGGCAGGCTTTTTTCTTGCGCTTTTATACGCTTTTTCCGAAGCGAAAAGGACAGGTTTTTCACAGGACTGTTTATCAAACACGGTTTTAATAGGTACCCCTGCTGCGATTGTTTGCGCAAGGCTTTATTACGTTATTTTCAATTTTAAAGATTATAAAGATAACCTTTTAGATATAATTGCTGTTTGGAACGGCGGGATAGCCATTTATGGGGGGCTGATAGGTGCCTGCCTTGCCGGATACATATACTGTCGCGTAAAAAAAATAAGCTTTTTGCAGCTTGTTGATATAGTATGCGGCGGTTTTTTTATAGGTCAGATTATCGGCAGATGGGGTAATTTTGTAAACAGCGAGGCTTACGGCATAAAAACCTCTCTTCCGTGGAAAATGGGCGTTATGGAAGGCGGAGAGCTTATATACGTGCACCCGACATTTCTTTATGAGTCTTTGTGGAATTTTATTGGTTTTTTAGTTCTTTTAAGGCTTCGCAAAAATAAAAAATATGACGGTCAGCTTTTTTATTTTTATATATTGTGGTACGGTCTTGGCAGAATATGGATTGAGGGACTCAGAACAGACAGTCTGTATTTCGGCGTGTTCAGAGTTTCGCAGCTTGTCGCGGCGCTTTGCATTATGGCAGGCGGCGGTATGCTTTTGTACAATAAATACGGAAAAAAACGTTAAGCGTTTTTGCTTAACTTTACATATTTTTGATTATACATACGAAAGGATTTGATTTACAAAATGGATTTTTTTAAAATCCTTGAGCTTGTGGGAGGGCTTGCGCTTTTCCTTTACGGTTTGGACGTAATGGGCGACGGCCTTAAAAAAATTTCGGGAAGCAAGCTTAAAAATGTTCTCGGAAAGCTTACGTCGAATAAGTTTAAAGGTTTCCTTCTGGGTTTTGTTGTTACGGCAGCCATACAATCCTCATCAGCGACGACGGTTATGCTTATAGGTTTTGTAAACTCAGGTATTATGCGTGTCGGGCAGACAATCAGTATCATTATGGGCGCTAACATCGGAACCACGGTTACGGGCTGGATACTCAGTTTAAGCGCCGTAAGCGGCGAGAGCTTTATTATCAGGCTTATTCAGCCATCATCATTTATTCCGATTCTTGCGGCAGTGGGAATTATAATGATTATGACCGCAAAAAAAGACAGAAAAAAATATCTTGGTTCAATTCTTATCGGTTTTTCGGTGCTTATGTACGGTATGCAGGCAATGAGCGGCGCCATGAGTGTACTAAAAGAGTCACAGTCGTTTTCAAAACTGCTTGTAATGTTTTCAAACCCTGTAATGGGTATTATTTCGGGAGCGCTTTTAACGGCAATTTTGCAGTCGTCATCAGCATCAATAGGTATTTTACAGGCGCTTTCACAGTCGGGGCTTATTCCCATATCAACGGCACTTCCCATTATACTCGGGCAAAACATAGGCGACTGTGTAACTCCGCTTATTTCGTCCGTTAACGGAAATACCGACGCAAAACGTGTTTCGGTTGCTTGCTTTTATATAAAGCTAATACGTGTTATCATTTTCGCGGCGGTATTTTACAGTTTAAACGCGTTATTTGACTTTTCGATTATGAAAACCAACGCTTCGCCATTTAATATCGCGCTTATTCATACTACATTTAATATTATTACGGTTGCTGTGCTTATGCCGTTTTGCTCGTGGGTTGAAAAGCTTGCTATAATAACGGTTAAAGGCAGCAAATCAAAACATGAAAAAGAAGTATTTGATTCTCTTGACGAACGTTTTCTTTCGATTCCTTCATTCGCGGTTGAAAAAAGCCGCGAGCTTGTTTGTGAAATGGCGAGGATTACAAGAGAGTCGCTTGTTGAATCCACATCGCTTATAGAAAAATATGATAAAAACATTGCAGAAAAAATTCTCATGTCAGAGAACGAGGTCGATAAATTTGAGGATAAAATAAGCAGTTATCTTGTTAAGCTTTCGGGCAAAGAGCTTTCTGCTGCCGATAACAGAGAGGTAACGGAGCTTTTGCATTGTATAGGGGATATTGAAAGAATATCCGACCATGCCGTAAACATTCTTCAAGTAGCAGAAGAAATTGACGAGAAAGAAATAAAATTCTCTGATGAAGCGGTACATGATATAAGGGTTATATCGGACGCGGTATGTGAGGTAATCTGCCTTGCGACAGAAGCGCTTATAAAGGAAAATCTTGCGGTAGCGAAAAAGGTCGAGCCACTTGAACAGGTTATTGATAAGCTTAAATTTATGATAAAAGCGAAACACATAGAGAGGCTTAAAGACGGCGATTGTACGGTAGAGGACGGTTTTACTCTTTCGGACCTTCTTGTAAATTACGAGAGAGTTTCTGACCACTGCTCAAACATTGCGGTTTGTCTTCTTGAAGGCGCAAATGATTCGTTTGAAACGCATGAGTATTTGAATAATGTTAAACATAACGGCGAAAACGATTTCTTTGATCTTTATGACGATTATAAGAAAAAATATACCCTTAACTGAAAAAAGCAAGAAGCCGAGAAAGCTTGTTTTCTCGGCTTCTTGCTTTTTAATGTTTTAATAAGATATTTAGTATCAAAAAGTAATGAAGTATCTTTTAGTCTGCATTTTCCTTTGCGTTTTTTATAAGGAAAGCATTTATAAAATCATCAATTTCGCCGTCCATAACAGCCGTGGTATTTCCTGTTTCAAAAGATGTACGATGGTCTTTAACCATACTGTAAGGGTGAAAGACGTATGAGCGTATCTGATTACCCCAGCCGATGTCCTTAACCTCACCCCTTATGTCGTCAATTTTATCCATTTTTTCACGCTCCGCAATTTCAAGCAGCTTTGATTTCAGCATTTTCATTGCGGTATCCTTGTTCTGAAACTGCGAGCGCTCCGTCTGGCACGAAACCACAATTCCCGTCGGAATATGGGTAATACGTATTGCGGAATCGGTTTTGTTTATGTGCTGTCCGCCCGCGCCGCTTGAACGGTAAGTATCAATACGTAAATCTTCAGGGCGAATGTTGATTTCTATTTCATCGTTAAATTCGGGCATAACGTCAAGCGACGCAAAGGAAGTATGACGTCTGCCCGAAGCGTCAAACGGCGAAATGCGTACAAGCCTGTGAACACCTTTTTCGCATTTCGCGTATCCGTAGGCATTCACGCCTTCAATAACAAACGAAACGCTTTTTATGCCGGCGTCTTCTCCGTCAAGTATATCAAGAATTTTAACTCCGTAGCCTCTGCGCTCCGCCCAACGTGTGTACATACGCATAAGCATCTGCGTCCAGTCCTGCGCCTCGGTGCCGCCGGCACCCGCATGAAGTGTAAGTATGGCATTGTTTTTATCGTAAGGGCCGGAAAGGAGAGTTTCAAGGTTAAGCTTTTCATAATCCTTTAAAAACGAATGATATTCTGTTTCAAGCTCTGAGGCGCTTTCCTCATCACCCGCCTCAACTGCCATATCGGCAAGTACAAGCATATCCTCCCAGGAGGAACGCAGCTGATTGTATTTTTCAAACTTATCTTTAAGCTGCTTGGTTTTCTGAAGAATTTTTGTGGAATTTTCCATATCATCCCAAAAACCGGGTACGGCAGCCTGCTTTTCAAGCTCCGCTATTTCTTTTTCGGTTTCGGATATATTCAGAGTGAATCACCGAGTTCCTTAATATTTTCTTCCATTCCTTTTATTTCGATTTTAAGCTGTTCAATATCTATCATTTTTTCACATCCTAAATTTTTTATTTTTGAGCGGCTTTAGCGTCATCAATAGGCTTGCAGCATTTTTTGTATTTTTTACCCGAACCGCAGGGGCAGGGGTCATTTACTCCGATTTTTGTTTTTTTAACAACAGGCACTTTCACAGGCGCGCTGCCGTCGCCGCGGTTTGTCATGGTGGGCTGAAGTACCTGCTTGCGCTCCTGCGGCTCAACCTTGCGGAGCTTTGTTGCGAGAATTGTTTTTGCCGTATCCTCTTTAATTAAATCCATCATATCGGCAAACATTTCGCCGCCTTCGTATTTATATTCAATAATCGGGTCTTTCTGACCGTACGAAACAAAACCTATGCTTTGGTTGCGGAGCATCACATTACGCTCAAACTCACGCATAATTTCTTCGCCGACTTCCGCTTCTTTTTCGTCATAAATTTTATGGGCTTTTTCCTTAAACATTTCGGTTATTTCGTGTCTGCTCATATCACGCGCGTTTTCTTTTGATAAAACGGTTTCGTCCTTATCGTAAAGCCAGCCCTTGACCGCCACTTCAAGACCGTCAAGGTTCCAGTCGTCGGGATAATCGGAGCCGTTTGAATACGCTTCAATCGTATTTTCGCACAGCTCATCTATCATTTTTAAAATGCTTCCGTGAATATCCTCGCCGTCAAGCACACGCTGACGCTCCGTATAAATAAACCTGCGGTGCTCATTCATAACCTCGTCATAACGAAGCACGTTTTTACGTATATCAAAGTTGCGCGCCTCGACACGTTTCTGCGCTTTTTCTATCGCGCCCGTCAGCATAGTGTTCTCAATCGGCTCATCATCGGGCAGCTTAAGGGTTTCAAGCAATGTCTGCACACGTTCGGAGCCGAAAAGACGCATAAGGTCATCTTCAAGAGAAAGGAAAAATTTGGTTTCGCCGGGGTCGCCCTGACGTCCGGCACGTCCTCTGAGCTGGTTGTCGATACGTCTTGATTCGTGACGCTCTGTGCCGATTATGCAAAGCCCGCCGCTCGCGACAACCTGCTCATGGGCATTCGCGATTTCCTCTTTATATTTGTTATAAAGCTCATTATAAACCTCTCTCGCGTGTAAAATTTCTTCGTCTGTCGTATCGGCGTGACCGGTAGCTTCGTTTATAAGCTCCTCCGAAAAATCCATTTTAGTCATATCGCTTTTGGCAAGCAGCTCCGCGTTACCGCCAAGGATAATATCCGTGCCTCGGCCTGCCATATTTGTCGCGATGGTAACGGCGCCGGGTTTACCCGCCTGAGCAATAATAAGAGCTTCCTTGTCGTGGTATTTAGCGTTCAGTACCTGATGAGCAATACCTTTTAGTTTAAGCAGCTTGCTTAAATGCTCGGATTTTTCAATTGAGACCGTGCCGACAAGCACGGGCTGATTTTTTTCGTGACATTCTATGATTTTATTTATTACGGCGTTGTATTTTGCCGTTTCGTTTTTATAAAGAACATCATCAAGGTCATTACGCTTTAACGGCTTGTTTGTCGGGACTTCAACAACGTCAAGAGCGTATATTTCCTGAAATTCCGTTTCCTCCGTAAGAGCCGTACCAGTCATACCCGACAGTTTTTTGTAAAGCCTGAAATAGTTCTGGAAGGTGATTGTCGCAAGCGTTTTGCTTTCGCGCTCAACCTTAACATTTTCCTTTGCTTCAATTGCCTGATGCAAACCTTCGCTGTAACGCCTGCCGTACATAATTCTGCCTGTAAATTCATCAACAATAAGAACCTTGCCGTCCTTTACAACATAGTCAATATCCTTTGTCATGCAGCCGTAAGCTTTA
>CACZWD010000028.1 GCA_902784805.1 uncultured Ruminococcus sp.
AACCGACGAATACCTTAATCTTTTCGTTGAGCTTCGTAAATCGAAAGGGCTTACATATGAGGAGGCTAAAAAAACGGCTCTCGGCGATTATATGTATTATGCCTGCCTTATGGTAAAAGCGGGCGACGCCGACGGCGTTGTTTCGGGCGCCTGCCATTCAACGGCAAACACGCTCCGCCCCAGCCTTCAGATTATAAAAACAAAGCCCGGCGTTAAGCTTGTATCGGCTTTCTTCCTTATGGTTGTTCCAAATTGCAAATACGGCAGCGACGGCGTTTTTGTTTTTGCGGACAGCGGTCTTGTGCAGAATCCCAATCCCGAAGAGCTTGCCGCAATCGCTTCCTGCTCGGCGGAATCCTTTGAGCTTCTTGTCGGCGAAAAGGCTTATGTCGCAATGCTGTCGCACTCAACAAAGGGCAGCGCAAAGCACCCCGATGTTGATAAGGTTGTTGAAGCGACAAATATCGCAAAAGAAACTTACCCCGACCTTTTGGTTGACGGAGAGCTTCAGTTTGACGCCGCGATTGTGCCTTCCGTTGCCGCTTCCAAGGCTCCGGGAAGCCCTGTTGCCGGCAAAGCAAACGTGCTTGTTTTCCCCGACCTTGACGCAGGCAACACAAATTACAAAAACGCTCAGAGACTTGCGGGCGCCGAAGCGTACGGACCCATTACGCAGGGCATCGCAATGCCGATAAACGACCTTTCAAGAGGCTGCTCGGCGGAGGATATTGTGGGCGTTGTCGCGATTACGGCTGTTCAGGCACAGGCAAATAAATAAAAAGAAAGGGAAAATGTAAAATGAAAATTTTTGTTATAAACGCGGGAAGCTCATCACTTAAATATCAGCTTATAGATATGGAAACTGAAAAGGTTATGGCAAAGGGCTTATGTGAAAGAATAGGCATTGAAGGCTCAAAGCTTACTCATAAAAACCCCGGCAAAGGCACGGAAACCGAAATAGAAAAGCCGATGAAAAACCACACGGACGCCATAAAAATGGTGCTTGACGCTCTTACGGACAGCGATTACGGCGTTATCTCGTCGCTTTCGGAAATTTCGGCTGTCGGTCACAGAGTTGTACATGGAGGCGAAACCTTCAGCAAATCGACACTTATTTCGGGCGAGGTTAAAAAAGCAATTGAGGATTGCTCCGAATTTGCTCCGCTTCACAATCCCGCCAACCTCATAGGTATAAATGCCATTGAGCAGGCAATGGGTAAAGATATTCCGCAGGTTGCGGTGTTTGATACCGCTTTTCATCAGACAATGCCGAAGGAAGCGTTTATGTACGGTCTTCCTTACGAATATTACGAAAAAGACAAAATCCGCCGTTACGGTTTCCACGGAACAAGTCACCGCTTTGTTTCGGGCGAAGCCGCAAAATTCCTCGGCAAGCCGATAGAGGAGCTTAACATCATAACCGTTCATCTCGGAAACGGCTCGTCCGTTGCCGCTGTTAAGGGCGGAAAATGTATTGATACATCAATGGGCTTTACTCCGCTTGCGGGTATGCTTATGGGAACACGCTGCGGCTGTATAGACCCGGCAATAATACCCGTTCTTATGAATAAATATAATCTCAGCGCCGATGAAATCAGCGACATTATGAACAAAAAATCGGGCGTTGCGGGCATTTCGGGCGTAAGCAGCGATTTCCGTGACCTTGACAAAGCGGCTGCGGAGGGCAACGAAAGAGCAAGGCTCGCTCTTGATATGTTTATGTATCAGACAAAGGCGTATATCGCTTCATACGCGGCGGCGCTCGGCGGCGTTGACGCGATTGTATTTACGGCAGGCGTAGGAGAAAACTCGCCCGAAGTACGTGAAGGCGCTGTAAAAGGAATGGAATTTATGGGTATTAAAATGGATACCGAAAAGAACAAAATCCGCGGAACGGTTGATATAAGCGCGGCTGATTCCAAGACAAAAATCCTTGTAATCCCGACAAACGAGGAGCTTATGATTGCCAAAGATACGGCAGAGCTTGTAAAATAAAAGAATAAAAAGCTATAATTAAAACGGCGGTGTGAGTTCCGGATTCACTCCGCCGTTTTTTGACTGACAGCGGGCGGCAGGTTGCCGCCCGTAAGTCTTTTCTACGTTTTATGCGGTCTGCATGTTTTGTCACAAACCGTTTTTTTATCCGACAATCCGAGAATATAATCCGCCGATACATTATAATGCTTTGCAAGAAGCACAAGCAAATCACAGGGCAAATCCCTTTCGCCGCTTTCATAGCGGTAGTATTGCGGCTGCGTTGTAAAAAGAACATCGGCTATTTGCTTTTGGGTATAATCGTTATCTTCTCTTAATTCTTTCAATCTTTTGTAATATGCCATACTAAACACCCCTATAACAAAATATCCGTTTGGATATATTGACATTATAACTTTTATATGATATACTTATAACGCATTATATCCAAACGGATATAAAAATAAAGGCTTTGATATGGCAGATGATGTAGTTTTGTATCTGAAAGGTTGAACAAATATATGGATACGTATGTTTTGGAAAGAGACGGACAGTTAGACTTTTACAAGGTCTTTCTGCCGCGCGTGAATCCGTCTTTAGATATTGATGAAATACTTGCA
The DNA here is from genome assembly GCA_902784805.1 of uncultured Ruminococcus sp. Taxonomy (GTDB): domain Bacteria; phylum Bacillota; class Clostridia; order RUG12999; family RUG12999; genus RUG12999. The sequence continues at coordinate 2,595 of CACZWD010000028.1, forward strand.
GATAATAACGATGGGGTTATCAACGGGAACCTGCTTGAATTTAAATTACATATTACCGATTTGAATGTTGTACTTTTCCAGTGCATTAAATATCTGTCCGCGCTGCGTGTTAAAGGCAAACCCGTTCCGGCGAACATTTTGATTATAGATTTAAATGCCGATACAGTATGGCTATACCGTTCTGCACCTTATTTAAATTATATCGAAAGACTGTATTCCGGCGGCGCGTCAAAGGATAACAGCGGTTTTATAGGCGGAGACGCTGAAAAAGTACTGCATTATGATAAGCCTCTTGACGTTGAAAGCATCGTTGCGCTGCTAAAAGAAAACAGTTTCACAAAAATACACATTGACGAAAACTGTATTGTCGGTTGGGCTACGTCTTTTTACAAGGCTGTTCCCACTGCCCGGAAAGAGGATTTTTTAGGTGATGACACAGGCAAGCATAAAACAATCGGGGAAATAAGAAAGCCTGTCCATTTTGCGCAATATATCTATCCCTATACGGGGCAGACGAATGTTAAGTTTAATTATTTAATGGATAAGTTAAACGATACATTGCAGAAAAAGAACCTCGGGGCGTTCTATACTCACCGGCTTTATGCCGAAAAATCCCTTGAATTGGTACGTGCCGCAATAGCCCGCGTGCCTGCCGGAAATGATTATATTATTCTTGACAGGTGCGCCGGAACAGGAAATCTTGAAGCGGGCTTGACGGACGATGAACTGTCTCACTGCATAGTATCTACGGTAGAATACTATGAATATAAGGTTTTACAGGAATTGCTCGGCGCAAAGGTGCGACATATTATCCCGCCCATTGAAACGGCAGAAACATTCAATGCCGGACTCGTAACAGGTGCGGACGCTTTAAGCAAGGAATATATTGATAATCCTGTTATCAAACAATATATTGATAACGCGAAATGTACGGTTATTTTGTTTGAAAATCCACCTTATGCGGAAACTACTTCGGCAGAACATCAGAGGCAAGGTCAAAGCAAAGCGTCATCAACATGGAAACAGAGTTATGTTGTCGCTGAAATGAAAAAGGAAGTCAAGGGGACGGCTTCTAATGATTTGGGGAACGCTTTTGTTTGGTCGGGGTTCAAATATTACTTGCGCCAGCCCACGGACAGCTATATTGTTTATTCGCCCGTCAAGTATTGGAAAGCACAACATTTGATAGAAAAGAACTTTGTGTCTGGTTTTGCTTATAACAGACGACATTTTCATACGAACATTGATGCTTGTATTATGTGTGCATATTGGTCAAATTAACCAAGCACAGACAAAAAAATCGAAATATCTGCGTTTGATATTGACCCCGTTAGCATGGAATTGGTTCCTTTCGGTGTTCTACCTGTTAAACAAATATTTTCAACGTATAGTCAAATATACTATGATAAGCGTGCAATTTCAGCAGAACAACGTGTAGGCATTCTTGCGGGGCTGAATGGCATTGAAAAAGTAGGTGGAAAGCAAAGAAATAAGCCTGCAACATCACCGGAAATAATGGGTTATATGGTTGCACATAGTTCGGGTTTTGATAATCCTGATTTGGACTACAGCTTATTAGTTACTGCCCGCTATGACGGAAACGGCTTTTTCTTACGAAAAGATAATTACCTCGAAAAGCTTCCCATGTTCTGTGCGTCAAGGTATATTACATATAACAGGGCATGGACGGAACGCGCGCGTATAATGAAGTCAGCGGACGGCGCGGACAGGTTCAGTGCAGCTGTTGCGAATGGAAAACTTGCGCAATTCCTCTTGAAGTGCCTACTGTTCACTTGTCTTGAAATGCAGAATCATATGCGCACATTTACGGGCAGTGACGGACGTTTTTACCGCAATGAGCTTTGTCTTGACGGCACTAACGGCGAAACAATCGCCTTACACGACATAAAGGGACTTGTGAAAGGTAAAAAAGAACGTGCCATTATGAAGCAATGGAAAACGGTTTTTGCGTGGGCAAAAAAAGCAGAAAGGTATAACCCTGCTCTGACTTACGGTGTGTATCAGATATTTGCCGAACTTGATACCTCGCACATTGACGAAACAACAGGCAATACGGTTTGGGACAACGTAGAATTGCATACTGCCCTTGCAGGTTTGAAAACGCTTGTCAGGGATTATTATAATTCTGAAATTGTGCCGGTTTTGTTTGAATATGAGTTTTTGAAGTAAAATAATAATCTTTTTTATTTATTATTATAGATAAAAAGCAAGCGGAGGACGTTTATTTACATCTTCCGCTTTTTGCAATACAGGGTAATATCTTCTTTGTACCCCCGAACATATCAACTCTTACCACATCTACAGCTTTGGTGAGAATAAGTCATCTCTCTGAGGAGACGCCTTTGAGCGCCGCCGCCGTTTTTATTTCTCTTTTCCTTTATTTCTTCGCCTTATTATATCAATAATAACAAAGACAATAACTGCTGCTGCCGCCAACGAAAGAAGTGATGACGACACCGTTTTGAAAATCCCCCTTGTTTTTTGTTTTATATATATGTTTCCGCTGCCGGGCATTTCGCCTACATATACGGCGGATTTTTTTGTTTTAAGAGCCGTAATGCTTAACATCTCATCGTGAAATTCAAGCTCCGCTCTGTCGTCCTTTATGTTAAGCGCTTTATATTTTCCGCAGCTGTAAAGCGTTACAGCGTTTCCTTTCGGATAAACGGCGTTAATTGCCGAAATGCCGCCCTCTGTTTTTATTGTGAGAGAATAGCCGTCTTTAAAATCCGTGGCGTATTCGTAATCATCGCCGATAAAGCTGCCGTCACTTTTCATAAGCCTGTATATTTTTGTGTCGTTCTCGTCCGTCACAGCGGAAATGCCGCTGTAAAAACGGGTATATGTGCTGACGGGCGCAGATATTATTTCGCCGGTTTCGCTGTTCACAAGCACGCTTTTTTCGGTGTTGCCTATAAAAAACCCGCCGTCGCACACATCACCGTTTGTAAAAAAGCAATCTCTTAAAAAGCCGCTTCCTTTTATCGGGATTTCCCTGCCGTCTTTAAAATTAACAATACAAAGCTCCTCTTCGCCCTCCTTTGAAGCTACGGCAAACTTGCGGTTTACGGGCGCGATATCGCTGTATTTACCTGCGTTTTCAAAAACAAGCTTTCCGTCAAAAGAATATACCGAGCCGTCGATATTTTCATAAACGCCGCCGCAAAGGGAAACGCCGTCGTTTATAATTATATTTTTGCGACATTCAAGAGGCTGCGCCGTTCCGTCTTTCAAAATAAGGCTGTACCCTCCGCCCGCGTTCGCGATAACAATGCTGCCGTCCGACAGCTCACATTCCGGCGCGAAAAAATGCCCCGCAATTTCTTTTCCGCTGCGGTCAAATACGGAATAAACATTCTCGTTTACGGTTTTATCTATCAGACATACCATTCCGTTTGAATACTCAAGATGATAAAGATAATCGCCGTGAATTTCTGCCGCAAGCTTACCGCTTTTATTTACAAAACCGATAACACTGCCTTCTCCGCCCGTTATTATGGCGTCTTTGCCGCCGCAAAAGGGTGCCGCCTGCTTCCAGCCGGGTTCAAACTCAAACAGTTTTTTGCTGTTTTCGATATTAAACGCTTTTATTTTGCCCCCGCTTAATCTGTATGAAACAAGCGCATCAACATCTATCCCCGCCACGGGACTTGTAGGCGTGCTGATAACCTCATATTTGTTAAATTCGCCCGTTATTTCCTCTGAGGCGAATAAAGTCTCCGCAAAAAAGAGAAACGCAAGCATTGCGGAAAACATAATATATACTGTCTTTTTCAAAGCCGTTCACCCTTTCTTAAAATATAGTATATCACAAAATCTTTACATAATCAAGCGTTTTTCCGCACAAATAAAAAAGGGATTGATTTTTTTACATATTTGTTGTATAATTAAAATAGCGTGTTTTATTATTTAAACGTATGCCCCGAAAGGATTTGATATATATGGAAAAAAAAGTTCACAAAACGTCTATCGGCGGTCAGGCGGTGCTTGAAGGCGTTATGATGAAAGGACCGGACAAAATTGCCGTTGCCGTCAGAAAATCGAGCGGTGAAATTGTTACCGATATTGAGGAAACAAAGCCCGCTTCAAAAAGAAACGCTTTTTTAAAGCTGCCCATAATACGAGGGTGTATCGCTTTTTTTGAATCAATGATTATCGGCGTGAAAACGCTTATGAAATCCGCCGAAATGTACGACCTTGAGGAGGAAGAGCCCGAATATAAGCCGTCAAAGGTTGATGAATTTATAGAAAAGCTTTTTAAAAACAAAGACGCCGTTATTTATTTTTCGGTTATTATTGCCGTTATTTTCAGCGTCGGGCTGTTTTTTATCGTTCCGGGAATTATTTTCAATTATCTCGCGAAGGTTATTGAAAGCAGGATTGCGCTTAATCTCATAGAAGGCTTAATAAGAATAATAATTTTTTTAGGCTATCTGGCTTTGGTGTCGATAAACAAAGATATTCAGCGTGTTTTCGAGTATCACGGCGCGGAGCATAAAACAATTTTCGCCTATGAACACGGCGAGGAGCTTACTCCCGAAAACGTGCGAAAATATCAGCGGTTTCACCCACGCTGCGGAACAAGCTTCCTTCTTTTTGTTATGATAATAAGTATTCTTGTTTTTTCGGTTATTCCGAAAGAAATCGGCGGGCTTAAAATAAACGGTTTTACAATTATTTTCATAAAGCTCCTTCTTTTGCCAATAGTGTCGGGAATATCCTACGAAATTATAAAATGGGCGGGCAGAAGCGATAACAAGCTTGTCATGGCGCTCAGCAAGCCCGGTATGTGTCTTCAGCGTCTTACAACACGTGAGCCGGACGACAGCCAGCTTGAAGTCGCGATTGCTTCAATAAAAGCAGTAATTCCCGAAAACAGAGAGGACGATAAATGGTAAATGACCGTTAAAGACGCCGTTAGCCTTTATTCGAGATTATTAATAAACACCGATAATGCCGTTCGTGAAGCAAGGCTCCTTACCTCTTTTGTTACCGGCAAAAGCATGGCGGAAATTATCGCGAAGGACGATACCGTTCTTACCAAAAAGCAGGAGAAATCGCTTGAAAACGCCGTTTTAAGGCGTTCGGCGGGCGAGCCTTTCGCGTATATCACAGGCTTTAAGGAGTTTATGGGGTATAATTTTAAAGTTGACCGTAACGTGCTTATTCCCCGTCCCGACACCGAATGTCTTGTAAACGTCGCTTTGGGAAACGAAAAACGTGTTCTTGACCTTTGCACGGGCTCGGGCTGCGTTGCCGTTTCTCTCGCTAAGCTTATGCCCGGAGCAAATATTACGGCTGTTGATGTTTCGGACGGCGCGCTTGATGTTGCCCGTGAAAATGCGCGGCTGAACGGCGTGCGCGTCAGGTATATTAAAAAGAATATTCTTACCGAAAAGCTTGATTTCGGGAAAAAATTTGACCTTGTTACCGCAAATCCGCCATACATTGAAAGCAGTGTTCTTGACACTCTTGACCGCGGCGTTTGTGACTTTGAGCCTCACCTCGCTCTTGACGGCGGAGATGACGGACTTTCTTTTTACAGGAAAATTGTTGCCGGAGCAGAGCTTTTTATGCTTGACGGCGGAAGGCTTTGCTTTGAAATCGGTTTCTCTCAGGCAAAAGCCGTTTCGGATATAATGTCGGAAAAGTTTGAAAACATTGAAGTTATAAAAGACGCGGCAGGTCTTGACCGTGTGGTTTGCGGAGTGTTTTCTCCCGAAAAGTCCGAAAAAGGCGCCCATAACGGTCATAGAAGCAGGCTTAGAAAACGCTTTATAAACGAAGGGCTTGACGGTTTTCAGAAACACGAAATTCTTGAGCTTTTGCTGTTTTACGCCATACCGAGGCGTGACGTAAATGAAAAGGCGCATGAGCTTATAAAGGAATTCGGCAGTTTTTCCGCCGTTTTTGATTCGGGTATCGATGAGCTTATGAAATACGGCAAGCTTACCGAAAACGCCGCTGTTTTAATCAATCTTTTGCCGCATATTTCAAGAATATACTCAAAAGATAAATGGAGCGACAAACCGATTTTGAAAAATTATGCCGCCGTAAGCAGGTACGCGGCAGACCTCTTTCGCGGTATAAACCACGAACAGTTTTATGTTATCTGTCTGGATTCATCCCGCGCTTTTCTCGGCTGTGAAATGATATGTGAAGGCTCCGTAAACGAAGTGTTTGTATATCCAAGGCTTGTAATAAAAGCTGTTCTTAAATATGACGCGAGCATTATATACCTCGCTCACAACCACCCAAGCGGTTCGGTCGTTCCTTCGTGGTACGATTATGACATAACAATGAAAATAAAAGAGGCTCTCTCAGGCATTGACGTTACACTTGAGGAGCATATCGTTGTCGGCGGAACCGAAACTCTGGGCGTTATGAGTTTTTATAAAAAACAAGAAGAACAATAATTTTTAAAGGAATAGATTAAAATGTACCTTACTTTTTTTATAACAACCGTTTTGCTTATAGCGGCAGATGTTTTCTCAAAGCTTGCCGCAGTGCGCTTTTTAAAGGATATAGACACTTTTCCGATTATAAAAAATGTGTTTCATCTGACTTTTTGCCGCAATACGGGAGCAGCGTTCAGCCTTCTTTCGGGAAATACCGGCGTTCTCGCGCTTATTTCCGTGCTGATGATTGCCGTAATAATCGCGTATATTATCGTTAAAAAACCGACAAGCCGTCTTTTGCTCTCAGCTCTTTCGCTTATTGTCGCAGGCGGCACCGGCAACATTATAGACCGTGTTTTAAGAGGCTATGTTATTGACTTTTTTGATTTCAGGCTTATAAATTTCGCGATTTTTAACGTTGCGGATGTTTTCGTATGTGTCGGCGTTGTGCTTCTCGCGGTTTACATAATAAAAACCGATTTAAAAAAAGAGGAAAGCTTATGATTTTTATAGCAGAGCCGCAGGACAGCGGTACACGTATTGACAAATTTTTAAGCGACAATCTTAAAGAGATTTCACGCTCTTACATAAAAAAAATAATTGACGGCGGCGGGCTTCTCATAAACGGCGCGCCTTGCAAGGGCTCTCAAAAGCTGAAAGCGGAGGATATTATAACCGTGGACATTCCGCCCGTAAAAGAGCCTGATATTCTGCCGGAAAACATACCTCTCGATATTCTTTACGAGGACAGCGAGCTGCTTGTTGTAAACAAGCCGCAGGGAATGGTTGTTCACCCCGCGCCCGGAAATTACAGCGGCACTCTTGTAAACGCTCTTATGTATCACTGCAGGGGAGGCAGCCTTTCGGGCATAGGCGGCGTAGCAAGACCGGGCATTGTACACAGAATAGATAAAAACACATCGGGGCTTTTGATGGTGGCAAAAACAAACGCCGCTCATCTTTCGCTTGCGGAGCAGATAAAAGCTCACAGCTTTTCGAGACGTTACAAGGCAATAGTCCACGGCGGTTTTAACGTGTCGGAAGGCACGATTGACGCGCCGATTGGCAGAAACCGCAAAAACCGTGAAAAAATGTGCGTGACAAACGAAAACTCAAAAGAGGCGATAACACATTACCGTGTCCTCGGCAGAAGCGCCTGCGGCGCGTACTCGCTTGTTGAATGTATCCTTGAAACGGGACGCACTCACCAGATAAGAGTACATATGTCGCATATCGGTCATCCTATTGTGGGAGATGACGTTTACGGAGTAAAAAAAGAGAAATTTAAAACAAACGGTCAGGCGCTTCACGCGTATCTGCTCGGTTTTATTCATCCGAAAACGGGCGAATATACAGAGTTTACCGCACCGCTTCCCGATTATTTTGAAAAGCTTTTAAAAACGCTTGAAATCGAGTAAAACAAAGGTTTCAGAAGAAAGGTCTGAGGTTATAAAATGGCTGTGATTATGGACGGAGCGGCGCTTTCACGTGCCGTCACAAGAATATCTTACGAAATAACCGAACGAAACAAAGGCGTTGACGATGTCTGCCTTATAGGTATTCAGCGCAGAGGCGTGATTCTTGCAAACCGTATAGCCGATAAAATATTTGAAATTGAAGGCTCTCGCCTGCCTTGCGGAATTGCGGATATAACCTTTTACCGTGACGATTTAAGCAGGCTCGGCGAACAGCCGAAAATAAACAACACAAAAATAGATTTTGATGTCGCGAACAAAAAGGTTGTTCTTGTAGATGACGTAATATATACGGGCAGAACGGTGCGCGCGGCAATCGACGCCGTTATGGACAGGGGAAGACCGAGGCTCATTCAGCTTGCCGTGCTCATTGACAGAGGACATAGGGAGCTTCCCATAAAGCCCGATTATGTCGGCAAAAACGTACCTACCTCAAAAGATGAAAGAATTGATGTTTGCGTTACTGAAATTGACGGCAGAGAAGCTGTGGAAATTATTAAGCTGTAATTAATTGAATTATTTAAATTGTTTTATATGATTAATTAAAAAGGGGAGACCGCTTGGTGGAAAATCAAAATGTAAAAAACTACAAATGCCCGTGTTGCGGCTCGCAGTTGTTTTTTGACGCGGCATCGGGAAACCTTCATTGTAATTCCTGTAAAAACGATTTTTCGACGGAAACAATGCAGCAGCTTGAAGAAGCCGGAGCGGCGGAGGTCGAAAATAAATATGATTGGGAAGCCTATACGCCGCGTGAATTCGGCGGTGTGGAAGCGGACGGCTTCAACGGGTATTCCTGCCCGTCCTGCGGCGCGGAGGTTATAGGTGACGATACCATGGCGGCAACCATATGCCCCTACTGCGGCAACTCGGAAATAATAAAAAAGCAGTTTGAAGGCGCGCTTCGCCCCGACCTTATTTTGCCTTTCAGAATTACAAAAGAACAAGCCTTTAACAGCTTTGAGCTTGCCTGCAAGGAAGCGCCTTTTTTGCCGAAAGAGTTTAAAAAGAACAGTAAAATCGATAAAATGACGGGAGTTTATGTTCCGTTCTGGCTTTATGACTGTAAATGCAGGGCAAATATAAATTTCAGCGCCGAGCGTGTAAGCTCCTGGAGCGATTCAAAATATGATTATGTAAAAACCGATTATTACAGGATTATAAGAGCCGGAACAATTGATTTTGAAAAAATCCCCGTTGACGGCTCAAAAAAAGCGGACGACGCCTATATGGACGCGCTTGAGCCTTTTGATTACAGCGCCGCGGTGCCGTTTGACCCCGTGTATCTTTCGGGCTTTCTTGCGGATAAATACGATGTCAGCGAAAAGGAAAGCGAGCCGAGAGCAAACAGCAGAGTTAAAAAAAGCACCGAAGCGGCTTTTGCCGAAACTGTCAGGGGATATATGGCGGTTATGCCGACAAGCTCCGCCGTATCTTTTTCGGACGGCAAAGTGCGTTACGGGCTTTTACCCGTATGGATGCTGAATATAAAATATAAAGACCTGATTTACCAATATGCCATAAACGGACAGACGGGAAAAACCGTTGGGAGATATCCCATATGCAAAAGAAGAAGAGCAGCGTTTTTTTCGGGCGTTCTTGCCGCCTCCTTTGCCGTATGCTTTTGTGCCGCGAAAATATTGGGGCTGTTTTAAGGAGGTGTGCTCGCGATGAAAAAACTATCTTCATTATTTATACTCCTTGTCTTTGCTTTTGCCCTTGTTATTCCGTTTACGGCGCACTGTGAAAACCCGCCGCTTACCGATAACGCCGGGCTTCTAACCGCTGAAAACGCCGAGCATATTTCGACGCTTTTAAGCGAAATAAGAGAAACCTACGGCTACGATGTCGCTGTCTATACCGAAAATGATAACCCCGCCGAGTCGGCAACAGCGCGCGCGGATGAGCTTTTTCTGAATAACGGCTACGGTATGGGCGAAAACAACCGGGGGCTTATGTTTTACATATGTACCGGTTCGGGAAAATACAATGTTGTTTCGTATCCCGAAGGTGAAACGGTTTTGACAACAGAAGCCTGCGACTATATTGCGGAACGCTGCGCGCCCTATTTAAATGACAGTGATTTTTACAACGCGTTTTTAAAATATTATCTGGTTACAACCGACCTTTTTGAAAAAGAGCTTGACGGTGAGGAGTTCCGTTTCGGGAAAAACCCGCCGCTTATTGATAACGCCGGGCTTTTAACCACACAGGAATTTGTTGAGATTTCCGATATGCTTTATAATATAAGAGATGAGTACGATATTGACGTCGCGGTTTATACCGAAAACGAAACCGACAATTCCGACGCGCAGGCAAAAGCCGATGATATTTACGATTATAACGGCTACGGAATGGGCGAAAACGACAGAGGTATGATATACTATGTTTGTATGAGTACAAGAAATTACGCGCTTTCAACCTATCCTTACGGTGAAACGCCGTTCAGCAACGAGGCCTGCGACTATCTGGGCGGTCTGTGCCGTCAATATCTTTCGGAGGGCGATTATTATTCAACCTTTTCAAAGTACGCCGAAACCGCGGAGTTGATTCTTGAAAAAGATGCCGGCGGCGAAACGCTTGATTTTGACAGCTACGCCGTGTCTTCGTCCGGCGAAGGGAAGCACTATATTGCGCTGATTATTCTGCTTGTCGTTATACCGTTAGCGCTTGCTTTCGGATTGACAGCGCACAAACAAAAAAAGATGAACACCGCCGTTATGCAGACCTTTGCCGAACAGTACAAAAAACCGGGAAGCATGAACATCGAACAGGCATCGGACATTTTTCTGTACAGCACCGTTTCAAAAACAAGACGGCAGGAAAGCAGCAGCGGCAGCGGCTCACATACCTCGTCGTCCGGCAGAAGTCACGGCGGAAGCTCGGGAAGCTTTTAGTTTTTAAAAATTTTTTAAATAATTTTTGAGAGGAGATATTAAAATGGGACTTTTAAAAGCAGGAGCCGGAGCGCTCGGAGGCGTTTTGGCTGATTCGTGGAGGGATTATTTTTACTGTGAAAGTCTTCCGGCAGATGTGCTTGTTGTAAAAGGAGTAAAACGCACAGGCGGAAGAAGCTCAAACAAAAAAGGTGAGGATAATATCATCTCAAACGGTTCGGTTATAGCCGTAAACGACGGACAGTGTATGATTATTGCCGACCAGGGCAAAATTGTCGAGGTTTGTGCCGAACCCGGAGAGTTTGTTTACGATACCTCAACCGAGCCGAGTATTTTTTACGGTAACCTCGGTGAAAACATCAAAAAAACCTTTGAAAGAATAGGTGTGCGTTTCACCTTCGGAGGCGATACGGGAAAAGACCAGCGTATTTATTTCTTTAATACAAAGGAAATTCCGGGCAACAAATACGGTACACCGTCACCGGTGCCGTTCAGAGTTGTGGACAGAAGAATAGGTCTTGACGTTGATATTGCTATCCGCTGTCACGGTGAATATTCGTACAAAATCACAAATTCGCCCGCGCTTGCCAAAATCTCGGCTCTCGGCGTACGTTACAGCGAGCTTCCCGGACACGCTACCGAAATAGCGGACGCTCTCAACGACATACTTTCGGAAAAATGGACAGCGCTCAGAGGTATAGAAATAATCAGCTTTGGTGTTTCCTCAGCAACAGCTTCCGAGGAAGACGAAAAGATGATTAAAGAAATCCAGCGTAACAGCGCGCTTCGTGAACCCGGTATGGCTGCCGCTCATATGACGGGTGCTACGGCACAGGCTATGCAGGACGCCGCTAAAAATCAAGGCGGTGCAGGCGCAATGGGTGCGTTTATGGGTCTTAATATGGCAGGTATGACAGGCGGAGCGAATATGCAGGGAATTTACGCTGCCGGAGGCGGCTTTAATCAACCGCAAAGTGCCGCTCCTCAGCAGGACGGCTGGACCTGCTCATGCGGTACGGTAAATACCGGTAAATTCTGTCAGAACTGCGGCAATCAGAAGCCGGAGCCGGTAAGCGGCTGGACCTGCTCGTGCGGCACGGTAAACAGCGGTAAATTCTGCCAGAACTGCGGCAAACCGAAGCCCGAAGCGGCAAAATGTCCTCAATGCGGTGCTGACATAACCGCAGGCGCAAAATTCTGTCCCGAATGCGGAAAACAGCTTGGATAACAAAAATATATCGTATAAAAAAACGGGCGGCAAAACTGCCGCCCCAGAGCGCTGACAAACTCGGTCTAACGCAAGCAACTTTATTATTTTAAAACCCGTAACACTTTTTTAATTTTTTTCTCTTTGTTTTATGTGAGTGGCGCTACCGTACCCTTGTACGCCGACGAGATTTAAAGGACGAAATATACCTTCGTTTCTCAGCCTCTGCTCAGACTGATGACTTTGTCATCAGTCTGCGGGCGGCAGTTTGCCGCCCTTTCTTTTTTTGGCTTTTACGCTTTAAATGATAATAATATAAAAATGAGCTGTGCAGTTTTTTCCGTACAGCTCAAAAATATAACCTAAGCTCTGCTGTTGCTTGCAATCTGTCCGGAGCTCTTCTCTTCCTCAGCAAAGCAGAAACGTTGCTCCGATTTAAAATTAGTCGTTAAAAAGCGGAGTTGAAAGATAACGGTCTCCCGTATCGGGAAGAAGCGCAACAATAAGCTTTCCTTTATTTTCAGGACGGTTTGCGAGCTCCGTCGCGGCATGGAGCGCCGCACCCGATGATATACCCACCAAAACGCCTTCCTTTCTCGCGAGCGTCTTGCCCGCCGCAAAAGCGTCTTCGTTTTTAACCGTGATTATTTCATCATAAACGGAAGTGTTAAGCGTTTCCGGCACAAAGCCCGCGCCTATGCCCTGAATTTTGTGCGGACCGGGTGTTCCCTTTGAAAGAACGGGAGACCCCTCCGGCTCAACCGCGACAATTTTTACATTCGGGTTTTTCTCTTTCAGATATTCTCCTACGCCCGTAAGCGTGCCGCCCGTTCCTACGCCGGCAACAAAAATATCAACCTTGCCTTCGGTATCGTCCCAGATTTCGGGACCTGTTGTACGCTTATGCATCGCAGGGTTTGCGGGGTTTGTAAACTGACTCGGAATAAAGCTTCCGGGTGTTGTTTCAGCAATTTCATTCGCCTTTTCTATCGCGCCCTTCATACCCTTCGCGCCGTCTGTCAAAACAAGCTCCGCGCCGTAAGCCTTTAAAAGATTACGTCTTTCAACGCTCATGGTTTCGGGCATTGTAAGTATAATTTTATATCCTCTTGCCGCCGCAACAGCCGCAAGCCCTATGCCTGTATTTCCGCTTGTCGGCTCAATTATTGTCGCTCCGGGCTTTAAAATGCCTTTTTCTTCGGCGTCGTCAATCATCGCCTTCGCAATTCTGTCTTTTACGCTGCCCGCCGGATTAAAATATTCAAGCTTTGCCGCAATTACCGCCTGCGGCGCAAATTCAGCCTCATAATTTGTAAGCTCCAAAAGCGGCGTTTTTCCTATTAAATCAGTAAGTTTTTTGTATATTCCCATTAAAAATCTCTCCTTTTTATATTTCTCTAAAATTTTATTCACTTATCAGTCAAAAAAGCACTAAAAAGCCAACATCGTTTTACTCTCATAAAAGGTACCTCCAAACTTATTCCCATAATTCCTATATGCTTTATAGGTATTATACCATTATTTTTTGGGTTTGTCAAGTGTTTTTTTAAAAAAATTTATTTTTTTACTTTTTTATTATGGACTGTACCGCCGACATTGCCGAAGAATACGCCCATTGAAGGTTAAATCCGCCGCAATCGCCGTCAATATTAAGCACTTCTCCCACAGCATAAAGCCCCGGAACAAGCTTTGATTCCATGGTTTGCGGATTAAATCCGGAACATTTAATTCCTCCCGCCGTAACCTGCGCGTTATCAAAGCCGTTTGTATCGGTAATTTCAAATTTTAAATTTTTTACAATAGCCGCAAGGCTTTTTATCTCTTTATCGGAAATTTCTCCGATATTTTTGGAAAAAGGCGTTATGCCGCTTACCCTGAGCAGCTCTCTGCCGAGCTTTTTGTTAATTATCCCGTTAAAAAGGTTTTCGGCGGTAAGGTATTTCAGCGTCTTTTTGTTTTTTAACATTTCTGTAATTTCCGCAAAATTAAGCTCCGGCATAAGGTCAATGCAAATTGTTTTCCCCTTTGCTTCTCTTGAAAGCTGTAATATCGGCGGTCCCGAAAGCCCGTATGAGGTAAACAGCACCTCACCCGTTTCCGTTTTGCCGTCAAGCGAAGCGGCGGCGTTTATCTTAACGCCGTCAAGCGCTTTTGTTCCCGCGCATTTTAGCTGCACTATCGCGGGCTTAAGCGGTGTAAGCGTATGTCCGAGGTCTGTTAAAAGCGTATATGCTCCGCCTCCCGAAAGATGCTTTGCCGCTTTACCGCCGCAGCAGACAATAACTTTATCCGCTCTGTAAATGCCTTTTTCGGTATATACATCAAACGCTTTGCCGTTACGGCAGATTTTTTTAACCTCAGTTTCGCAGATTTCACTTTCGCCTTCCGCAAATCTTAACATATCAAGCACGCTCGACGCCTGAAGCGACCGCGGAAAAAGCTTTTCTCCCTCGAAAACGCACGGAACGCCGACACTCTCCATAAAGCTGATCAGGCTGTTCGTACCGTACCTGTTAAGCGCGCTCTCCGAAAAATCGGCTTCCCCGTGATAACGTGAAACCGACACATTTTTGTTTGACAAATTGCATCTGCCGTTGCCTGTTGCCAGCAGCTTTTTCCCTGCGCGCTTTTCACGTTCAAAAAGCATAAAATCCGCTCCGCTCCGTTTCAGCGCCGCTGCCGCAAAAAGCCCCGACGCTCCGGCGCCTATAACCGCGACTTTCATTTTACTTTCCGTCCTTTTTAAAAAATCTATTTCTATTATTATATTCCATTTTGTGTCTTTTTTCAATACCTAAAAAAATTTTTTAAATAAAAAAGTTTCTGATATAATCTCTCAGCTTTATGGCTTTGTCATCAAGCTGAGAAACGAAGGTATTTTTCGTCCTTTAAATCTCGCCCAAGTACAAAGGTACGGTAGAGGTTTAAAGGGTGGAAAGCAAGCAGTGGCGCGGTTTTATTGAAAACCATACCGCTCACATATAGTCAAATAAAAAAATGTAATTTCATTTAACAATAATAAAATTGCTTGTATTAGACCGAGTTTGTCAGCGCTCTGAAAAGTTCTGATAGAAGCTTCTCCTGCGGGCAGTAAAATAATGTAGCCTTTTTGTTATTCCGTCATTACTGCATTTTGCAGTAATTTCCTACATAATAAAAAAAACAATACCCCTGTCTTTTAACAATCGACCGGGGCATTGATATGCTGTAACTCCTGAAGCTTCACACCATTGTTTTTATATTATGTAAACATTGTTTACATAATGTGGTTTACGCTTATTTGTTCAAATATGATAAAATTCGGTTAAGCGTTTCATCATCATAAAACTCTATTTCAATTTTACCCTTTTTATCGTTTTGCTTTACTCTTACCTTTGTGCCGAGCTTCCTTGAAAGGCTGGTTTGAAGCTCTTTTGCCGCAAGATTCATAACAACCTCACCCTTTTCCTTTTTGGTCTTACCCGTTTTTTTACAGCTCGAAACAAGCTGTTCCGTCTGCCGCACGGAAAGCTCTTTTCTGATAACCTCAAAAGCAATTTCCTCCTGCTGCTGTGCGGAAAGTCCGACCAAAGCCCTTGCGTGACCTGCCGATATTTCCTGCTGCTCAATTAATTTTTTAACTCCGTCCGACAGGCTCAAAAGCCGCAGGCTGTTGGCAATCGCGCTTCGGCTCTTGCCGACTCTTTCACTAATTTCCTCCTGCGTAAGGTCATATTTTTTCATAAGCTCATCTATTGCGCTTGCTTCTTCAAGAGGGTTTAAATCCTCTCTTTGAAGGTTTTCGACAAGCGCCACTTCGGACATAATTTTGTCGTCATAATCTTTTACAATTACAGGAATATCTTTAAGCCCCGCAAGCTTTGCGGCACGCCAGCGGCGCTCACCCGCAATTATGGTATAAAAGCGGTTTTTGTCGTTTTTTCTGATAATCACGGGAGATATAACTCCGTATTTTTCAATTGATTTTGCAAGCGCCTCAAGCTTTTCGGCATCAAAATTCGTTCTCGGCTGATTCGGATTCGGTTCAATATTTGATAATCTCATTACCTCAACATTTTTTTCGGATTTTTCCGTTGTTTCCTCCGGAGCAACATCCGGAATCAACGCGCCTAAACCTCTGCCAAGTCCTTTTTTCATTTATATTCTCATTCCTTTCGGGAGTTTTTAAATTTGAGGATTCTTCTCTATGACCTCTTTGCCGAGCATAGTGTAGCTTTCCGCGCCTCTTGAATGTGCGTCGTATTTTGTTATCGGCAAGCCAAAGCTCGGAGCTTCGCTCAGACGCACATTTCTCGGAATAATCGTCGCATATACCTTACCCGGAAAGAAGCGCTTGACCTCCTCTACCACCTGAAGCCCAAGATTTGTCCTCGCGTCAAGCATGGTTAAAAGCACGCCTTCAATTTCAATTCCGGGATTTAAGCTCTTTTTTATTTTTTTTATGGTTGAAATAAGCTGACTGACTCCTTCAAGCGCGTAATACTCGCATTGCAAAGGTATCAGCACACTATCGGCAGCGGTTAAACAGTTTATTGTAATAAGTCCCAGCGACGGCGGACAATCAATTATTATATAATCATAATCACCGCTAACCGTATTAAGACAGTTTTTTAATGTAAATTCTCTGTCTTCCACCGTTATAAGTTCAATTTCAGCGCCCGCAAGATCAAGCCCGGACGGACAAATGTCAAGATTCTCAAACTTTCCTTTTATAACGGCTTTTTCCATACTTGTTTCGCCGATAATTACATTATATATACTGTTTTCAAGCTGTCGTTTTTCAATTCCAAGCCCCGTTGACGCGTTGCCCTGCGCGTCCATATCAACAAGCAGGGTTTTTTTGCCAAGCTCACCAAGCACGGCAGCAAGGTTTACGGAGGTCGTTGTTTTACCGACTCCGCCTTTCTGATTTGCAACAGCTATAATCTTCGCCATACTCATCTTCCTTTTTTGTTTAGTGGAAAATGTTTCACGTGAAACATTTTCTCATCAGGGCTTTTTTGTTTCTGATTAATTGTTTCACGTGAAACATTTGGTTTTTTTGAAAAAATTTGCAAAATTTTTCAGTGTTTCTGTCTTTAAAAAACGTACAGAACATCATTTTATAAAATTCTGTCGGCTCATTAAAAATCACTTAAAAACAAGCGTTTTTTGCTCGTTTTTTAGCTGTTTTCATTTTCCGCGTCGTTTTCCTGCTCGTTTTCATTATCAATTTCTTCCTCCGGCTCAACCTCGTCGGCATCAGGCTCATCAATCATATCCTGCGGATTTCCTTCAAGAACAGTATTGTCTTCAACCTGCTCTGTTTCCTCGTCCTCGTTATGTTCCGTACAGGTAATCGCCGCAACGGTAACGCCGTCCGTCTTTTTCATAAGCTTAACGCCCTGCGACGCTCTGCCGCATGTTCTTATTTCCGCGGTATGAACCCTTATAATAACACCCTCGGTATTGATAATAATAACATCATCATTATCATTTACGGCTCTTATGCCGACAATTTTTCCCGTCTTTTCATTTATTCCGTAATTCTTAATGCCTTTGCAGCCTCTGCTTGTAATCCTGTATTCGTCTATCGGCGTTTTCTTTCCGAGACCGTTCTCGGTAACGGTGAGTATGCAGTCCTTGCCGTCGGTAACATTAAGGCTCACAACATAATCGCCTTCACGAAGCCTTATAGCCTTTACTCCGCGGGTAATCCTGCCCATACTTCTGACTTTTTCCTCGCCGAAACGAACAGCCATACCTTCATGCGTTCCGATAAATATATCCGCGCTGCCGTCCGTAAGCTTAACCCCGATAAGTTCGTCGCCTTCATCAAGGCGAATCGCGTTAAGCCCGGATTTTTTATTGGAATTATATACGGAAAGGGGACTGCGCTTAATTACGCCGTTTCTTGTGAGCATAATAAGATATTTTTCCTTATCGCCCATATCCTTAATCGGTATAACGGCACTGATTTTTTCCCCGTCCTCAAGCTGAAGGATATTTACCGCCGCCGTACCCTTGGCGGTTCTGCCCGCCTCCGGTATTTCGTATGCCTTTATTCTGTGTACTCTTGCTTTGTTTGTAAAGAACAACAGGTTGTCGTGAGATGACGCCGCGAACAAATCCTCTGCGTAATCCTCCTCACGCCTTGTCATACCGCTTATACCTCTGCCGCCGCGATGCTGCGCCTTGTATGTATCTGAGGGCAACCGCTTTATATAACCAAAATGCGTAAGCGTAATTATATTTTCTTCAAGAGGAATTAAATCTTCAATGTCAATTTCCTGCTCGGAAGGCTCTATTGACGTTCTGCGGTCATCTCCGTACTTTTCAGAAATTTCCGATAATTCGTCTTTTACAATCTGTTTTACCATATTTTCGTCCGAAAGAACTTTTGTATAATACTCAATCTTCTCAATAAGCTCGGTATATTCAGCTTCGATTTCATCACGGGCAAGCCCGGTGAGCCTTGCGAGACGCATATCGACAATCGCCTGTGACTGCGCGTCCGAAAGCCCGAAGGCTTCCATAAGGTTGTTTTTCGCGTCCTGTATGCTCTGCGAATTTCTTATGGTTTTAACAATCGCGTCAATATTATCAATAGCAATACGCAAGCCTTCAAGTATATGAGCGCGCTTTTTAGCCTTGTCAAGCTCAAACCGGGTACGCCTTACAACAACGCTCTTACGGTGGTCAATATAAGAGTTTAAAACCTCGTTCATTGACATAACCTTCGGCACGCCGCCTTTGATTGCGAGCATAATTGTTGAAAAGCTTTCCTGGAGCGATGTGTGCTTATAAAGCTTATTTAAAACGACATTCGCGTTCGCTCCCGCTTTCAGCTCAATTACAATTCTCATACCGGCTTTGCCCGACTCGTCATTCACTGACGAAAGTCCGTCAACCGTCTTATTTTTTATAAGATTATAAATGCTTTCGATAAGCCTTGTTTTATTAACCTGATACGGTATTTCGGTAACTATAATTTCCTGCTTGTTTCCGTGGTCTTCAATTTCGGTTTTGGCGCGCATCATCATTTTGCCTCTGCCTGTCGCGAAATAGCTGCGTATGCCGCGGACGCCCATTATAAGCCCCTTAGTCGGAAAATCGGGACCTTTTATATATTCCATAATGCCGTCAACGTCCATATCCGGC
>CACZWD010000029.1 GCA_902784805.1 uncultured Ruminococcus sp.
ATCGTTCCATACAAGATATTTTTAACCTTTGTTTTAGAGCTGGATTTGTCATTGATGGATTTTATGAAGAATGTTTTAAAACCAACAAAGAAATTCCTAGGTGCCATTGGGGACGTGCCGTTTTTGTCACATTTTTAAGCCAAACGTGCTTTTAAAAGGACTATGAAAAAATCATAGTCCTTTTTACGAAAACACACAAAAATTTTTCACATATAAAGGGCACTTTTCCTATAATAAAGATATTTCCCACGTAAGAGCCTGAAGCGTTTTTTAGTTAATATAACTAAAAGTTTTTTGTATAAATAATCAAATTTTTATTTTCATTTATTTTTTAAGGCGTTGACAATATTTATAATATGTGGTATAATTAAAAATAATAAAATATTTGTATATTTTTTTAATATATTTTGTATTTTTATTCAATTTATTTAGCTAAAATGAATATCCGGAGGTATGCTTATGCTAAGTTACAACAAAAAAATTGTACTTGAAAACGGCACTGAATTTTATGGTTTTGGTTTTGGCGCCGATACAGACAGAGTTTGCGAAATTGTTTTTAACACCTCTATGGTCGGCTATCAGGAAATTATTTCCGACCCTTCCTACACATATCAGCTTGTTGTAATGACCTACCCTTTAATCGGTAATTACGGCATAACCGACAATGATTTTGAAACAAAAACGCCAACAATCGGCGGACTTGCCGTGCGTGATTATAACGATATGCCGAGCAATTTCAGATATACAAAAACTCTTGCGGAGGTTATGGAGGAATATAATATTCCCGGAATTACGGGGATAGATACCAGAAAGCTCGCGCGCATAATCAGAAATGAGGGTACATGCAGGGCACTAATTACTTCTTTTAATACCGATAAAGACGAAGCCTTAAACATTATAAAAAACACGCCTGTCCCCCACGACGCCGTTTCAAAAGTGAGCTGCAAGAAGCGCTGGTATTCACGAACCTCCAATCATATTTTAAATATTGTTGCCATTGACTGCGGCATAAAGCTTAATATAATAAGAAAGCTTAACTCCTGCGGCTGTAATGTTACCGTTGTTCCTTTTGACACTCCGGCGGAAGAAATTGACTTTATGAAGCCCGACGGTATTTTTATTTCAAACGGCCCCGGTGACCCGGAGGATGTTACTCCCGTAATCGAAACCGTTAAAAAGCTTAAAGGTAAATATCCGATAGGCGGAATATGCCTCGGACATCAGATAATCGCGCTTGCTTACGGCGGCAAAACGTACAAACTTAAATTCGGTCATCGTGGCGGCAATCACCCGGTTAAAAACCTTTTAACCGGCAAAATAGAAATTACAAGTCAAAATCACAGCTATGCCGTAGCTCCCGAAAGCCTTGAAGGAACGGGGCTTGAAATTACGCATATAAACCTTCTTGACGGCACGGCGGAAGGGCTTGAAAGCAAAATCGACCCCGTTTTCAGTGTGCAGTATCACCCCGAAAGCGCTCCCGGCCCGCAGGACAGCGGTTATTTGTTTGATAAGTTTATAAATATGTGCAAGAAAGGCGGTATAAAAAATGCCTAAAAGGTCAGACATTAAAAAAGTTCTCGTTATAGGCTCCGGGCCTATCGTTATAGGTCAGGCGGCGGAATTTGACTACGCCGGCACACAGGCTTGCCTTGCTCTTAAAGAGGAGGGCTATGAGGTTATTCTCGCGAACTCTAACCCCGCAACCATTATGACGGATACATCAATTGCGGACAAAGTGTATATGGAGCCGCTGACTTTTGAATATGCCGCCAAAATATTACGCTATGAACGTCCTGATGCCATTGTCCCCGGCATCGGAGGTCAAACAGGTCTGAATATTGCAATGGAGCTTTACAAAAAAGGCGTCCTTGCGGAATGTGGTACACAGCTTCTCGGAACAGATGCCGAGAGCATTGCGCGCGCGGAGGACAGAGAACTTTTTAAAGAGCTTTGCGAAAGCTTGGACGAGCCTGTACTCCCATCTATCATAACTCATTCCACGGAAGAAGCCGTAAAAGCCGCGGAGGAAATAGGCTACCCCGTTGTGCTTCGTCCCGCTTTTACTCTCGGCGGTACGGGAGGCGGCTTTGCCGATACGGAAGAAGAACTGCGTGAAATAATGAAAAACGCCCTTAAATTATCCCCCGTTTCACAGGTTCTGGTCGAAAAGAGCATTAAGGGTTACAAAGAAATCGAGTATGAGGTTATGCGCGACCATAACGACACCGCCATAACCATTTGTAATATGGAAAACCTTGACCCCGTCGGCATACATACAGGCGATTCAATAGTTGTATGCCCGAGTCAGACGCTTACTAACAAAGAATATCATATGCTGCGTGACAGCGCGCTTAAAATCATACGTGCGCTTAAAATAGAAGGCGGCTGCAACGTACAGTTTGCGCTTGATCCCCAATCCTTCAGATACTATCTGATTGAGGTAAATCCGAGAGTATCCCGTTCATCGGCGCTTGCCTCAAAGGCAAGCGGTTATCCTATCGCGAGAGTTTCGGCAAAAATTGCCGTTGGAATGACTCTTGACGAAATACAAATCGCGAATACACCCGCTTCTTTTGAGCCGACTCTTGATTATGTTGTTACAAAAATGCCCCGTTTCCCGTTTGACAAGTTCACCTCGGCTTCAAACAGTCTCGGTACACAAATGAAAGCAACGGGCGAGGTTATGAGCATAGGCAGAACGCTTGAAGAAAGTCTTTTAAAGGCTATACGTTCTCTTGAAATCGGCGTTTGCCACATATATATGTCAAAATTCGATAAAGATAAAATGTCGGTTGAAGACCTTTTCAAATACATTGCGGAGGGTACCGATGACCGTATCTACGCCATCGCCCAGCTTATGTGGCTCGGCGTTGACCACAGCAGAATTTGCAACGTAACGCAAATTGATATGTTTTTCCTTGACAAAATCAAAAAAATTGTTGATTTTGAAAAAACTCTTGAAGAAAATCCTCTTGATCTCGACGTATTGTACGCTGCCAAAAAAATGGGCTTCTGTGATAAATACATAGCGCATCTCTGGAAAATGAGCGAGGAAGATGTTTTTGACTTGCGCAAAAAGCATAATATGTTCCCTGTTTATAAAATGATTGATACCTGCGCAAGTGAATTTGAAAGCTATATCCCCTATTTCTATTCCACATACGAAGAAGAAAACGAATCTATTGTCAGCGACAAGAAAAAAATTGTTGTTCTCGGTGCCGGTCCTATAAGAATCGGTCAGGGCGTAGAGTTTGACTATTCAACCGTTCACGCAGTTAAAACAATTAAAGAATACGGCTATGAGGCTATAATTATAAACAATAATCCCGAAACGGTTTCGACGGATTATACCACAAGCGACAAGCTTTATTTTGAGCCGCTTACGGTAGAAGACGTTATGAATATTATAGAGCTTGAAAAGCCTATCGGAGTTATTGCTTCTCTCGGAGGACAGACGGCAATCAATCTTGCCGAGCCGCTCCAAAAACGCGGTGTAAAAATAATAGGTACCGATGTTGCCGCTATTGAAAAGGCGGAAAACCGTGACAGCTTTGAGCATATTATGTTACAGCTTAATATCCCGCAGCCGAACGGCAAAGCGGTAACAAGTATAGAGGACGGCGTAAAAGCAGCGGAGGAAATAGGCTATCCCGTACTTGTACGCCCCAGCTATGTGCTTGGCGGAAGAGCTATGCAGATTGTAGCTGATGAAGAAGCTTTACGCAAATACTTACGTACTGCCGTTGAAATTGATGAAGACAAACCCGTGCTTGTCGATAAATATATTGAAGGAAAAGAGCTTGAGGTTGACGCCGTATGCGACGGTAAAGACGTTTTTGTTCCGGGTATTATGGAACACGTTGAACGTACAGGTATTCATTCGGGCGATTCCATAAGCATTTATCCTACTTTCAGTATTTCAGATAAGGTTAAGGAAATTATCCTTGATTACACCAAAAAGCTTGGGCTGGGAATAGGCATAGTAGGGCTTTATAACATACAGTTTATTGTCGATAAAAATGATAATGTGTATATAATCGAGGTAAATCCCCGCTCATCAAGAACGGTTCCGTTTATATCAAAAGCAACAGGATACCAGATTGCGGATATAGCAACTCTTGTCATACTCGGCAAAAGCCTTAAAGAGCAGGGGTTTGACACCATATACCCCGAAGAAAAAAAGCGCTGGTATGTAAAAGTTCCCGCCTTTTCGTTTTCAAAAATAAGAGGGCTTGACGCCTACCTTTCGCCCGAAATGAAATCGACCGGTGAAGCGATAGGCTATGACAAAAAGCTTACAAGAGCGCTTTACAAAGCGCTTCAGGCATCGGGTATGAACGTTGTGAATTACGGTACTGTTTTTGTTACAATCGCCGATAAGGATAAACCGGAAGCCCTGCCTTTAATAAAACGCTTTTACAATCTCGGTTTTAATCTTGAAGCCACAAAAGGTACGGCGGATTATTTAAAAAAACACGGTATGCACGTTAAAGTCCGCAGTAAAATCACAAAGGATAATGACGAGCTTTTGACTTCCATACGCAGAGGCTTTGTAAATTATGTTATAAACACCCGAAATGTTGCCTCCGAGGACGAAGAAACAGCGGGCTACCAGATACGCCGCTGTGCCGTTGAAAATAATGTTACCATGTTTACATCTCTCGACACGGTAAAGGTTTTGCTTGACGTTCTTGAAGAAATAACCTTCAGCATTTCAACAATAGACGCGGAATAATTATTAATAAAAAAACAGGAGCACGTTTTTACCATGCTCCTGTTTTTTTACTTTGCATTCGCAAGCATAAGCTTAATTCTGTTTTCCTGATTGACCTGCGTTGCCCCCGCGTCATAATCAATAGCGACAATATTAATATTTTCGTTTTTTTCTTTTATCGGCTTCATCATACCTTTTCCGCAAATATGATTCGGCAGACAACCGAAAGGCTGTGTGCATATAATATTTTTTACGCCTTCGTGAGCAAGCTCAAGCATTTCTGCGGTAAGCAGCCAGCCTTCTCCCATTTTTGTGCCGAGCCCTATATATCCTTTTGTAAGTGAAGCCGTGGTTGAGAACGGCGTCGGCGGCATAAAATGTCCGTCCTCGTTTAAAAGCGTTATAATATCGCGCTGACGTGAAAGCAAAAATTTATAACCGATTTTACAAGCAAATGCCTTAATTTTATTTATTCCGTATGCCTTGCTGTCGTTTATGGGATTATACACGCAATACATAAGAAAATCGAGAAGCCCCGGAACAACCACCTCCGCGCCTTCATCATAAAGAAATTCTTCAAGATTATTATTTCCGAGAGGCGAATATTTTACAAATATTTCTCCTACCACTCCAACCTTTACCTTGTCGGTTTTGTTCATCGGAACAGCGGCAAACTCGGCTATCATTTCTCGGTAGTTTCTTTTTACTTTCTTATATGATATATATTTGTGTATAAGCTCTTCGGAAAGCCTTTCTGTCCACTTATCGGCAATTTTTCTTGCTGTGCCGGTTTCCTTTTCATACGGTTTGACCTGGTTTACAAGCGACATTAAAAGGTCGCCGTAAAAAACGGCGTGCATCATCTTGTAAAGCTTTGTTACATTCAAATTAAACCCCGAATGTTTTTCAAGCCCCGCGACACCGAAAGCCACAACGGGTATATGAGAAAGCCCCGCCTTTTTCAGCGCTTTACGGAGAAGTGATAAATAATTTGAAGCACGGCAACCGCCTCCCGTTTGTGAAAGCATAAGCGCAATTTTATTAACATCATATTTACCGCTCTGAATGGCATTTATAAGCTGACCTATAACAAGAATTGCAGGGTAACAGGTGTCGTTATGAACATACTTTAAACCTGTATCAACAACTTGCTTTCCGGTTGTTTCAAGAAGCTCCATTTTATATCCATAGTGTGAAAGCACTTTTATTATCAGCTTAAAATGCATAGGAAGCATAGTTGGAACAAGAATAGTATAATCCTTTGCCATTTCCTTTGTAAATTCCACAAATTCCATTATGCCTCTCCCCTTTCTTCCAAAGCGCCAAGCAAGCTGCGCAACCTTATTTTAACCGCGCCGAGATTAGTTATTTCATCAATTTTTATCTGTGTGTAAAATTTATTTCCCCGTTCGAGTATTTCTCTTACCTCGTCAGTTGTAATGGCGTCAACGCCGCAGCCAAACGAAACAAGCTGAACAAGCTGTGTATCGGAATGTTCCGCCGCATACCTCGCGGCCCTGTAAAGCCTCGAATGATATGTCCACTGGTTCAAAACCTTTACGGGCTGCCTGTCCGTAAGATGACAAACGCTGTCCTCGCTCACAACCACAAAGCCGAGCGAAACCGCGAGTTTATCGATGCCATGACCGATTTCAGGGTCAACGTGATACGGTCTTCCCGCAAGAATCATAATACGTCTGCCCTTTTCTCTCGCGTAGACAAGCGCCTTTTCACCTTCTTTTCGGATATCCGACATATGGGAATAATATTTTTTAAAGCCCGCTTTTACCGCTTTTTTTATATTAATATATTCAGCACCACACACGTCTTTAAGATTCTCAAAAAGCTCTTTTGAAAGCTCTTTTTCGCTGTTTATATTAAGATAAGGATATAAGAACCTGACATTTTTAAGCTCCTCCATATTGCCGCTCAAAAGCTCGGAATAATATGCCACAACAGGACAATTATAGTGATTTTCGCTTGCTTTTTCGTCTATATTATAGGTAAGACAGGGATAAAAAATAATATCCGCGCCTTTTTCGATGAGGTCAACAATATGCCCATGCATAATTTTCGCCGGATAACAAGCTGTATCGGAAGGAATTGAAAACTGCCCTTTCTCATACAGCTTACGGCTTGACGGACCTGATAAAATCACTTCAAAGCCGAGACTTTCAAATATGCCGTGCCAAAGCGGCGCAAGCTCATACATACCGAGCGCCATGGGAAGTCCTATCTTTTTTTTGCCGATGCCTTTATTCCCGCTTTCAAGAGCGTAAAGCTTTTTTCTTTTATACTCGTGCAGATTCGGAATTTCTTCCACGGGCTTTTTCAGTCCGAGACCTTTTTCACATTGATTTCCCGAAATATATTTTTTCCCGTCGGAAAAAGTATTTATTGTAAGATGACAATGATTTGTACAGCCGCTGCAAACAGTAAGCTTTGACGTGTGCGTAAAGCTTAACAGCTCCTGCTTTGATATTATATTGCTTTTTTTAACCTGCATTGCCTGAAGCGCCGCGCCGTACGCGCCCATAAGTCCCGCGATTGACGGTCTTATAACGTTTTTGCCAAGTTCTTTTTCAAACGCGCGAAGAACGGCATCATTTAAAAAAGTGCCTCCCTGCACAACAATGTTGTTCCCAAGCTCATCCGCCGAACCTGCTCGTATAACCTTATATACCGCATTTTTAACAATACTTGCCGAAAGCCCCGCCGATATATCTTCAACAGAAGCTCCGTCTTTTTGCGATTGTTTTACGGACGAATTCATAAATACTGTACAACGGCTACCGAGATTTACAGGAGAATCCGCAAAAAGTCCTTTAAGCGCAAAATCCTTTATTTCATATCCCATTGATTTCGCGAATGTTTCTATAAATGAGCCGCAGCCCGATGAACAAGCCTCATTGAGCATAATGCCGTCGATAGCTCCGTTTTTAATTTTAAAGCATTTAATATCCTGACCGCCTATATCAAGAATAAAATCAACATCAGGTTTGAAATATTTTGCCGCCGTATAGTGCGCTATTGTTTCTACAATACCCTTATCAATATTAAAGGCGCTTTTTATAAGCTCTTCCCCGTAACCGGTAACGGCGCTTCCGCAAATTTTTATTCTGTCACCAAAACAATTATAAATATTTAAAAGCTGTTGTTTTACTATTTCGACAGGATTACCCTTGTTTGAATCATAATATGAATATAAAATCCCCGCTTTTTCAGTAATAAGCACAAGTTTTGTTGTTGTACTGCCGCAGTCTATGCCAAGATACACATTGCCTGAATATGATTCCGCGTCCTCAAGCGGAACACTTGCTTTTTGATGTCTTGTAACAAAAGCATTATATTCTTCTTCATTTTTAAAAAGCGGTTCAAGGCTGTTTTGCTGCTTTATAAGCGAAGTATCTTTTATATCGTTAACAAGTTTATTATATTCTACTGTTGTTTTGGTTTTTAAGGCGTAAATCGCGGCTCCTATTGCCACGGCAAACCTTGCGTTATCCGGACAAACGGCATTTTCATCCGAAAGCTTAAGCGTTTGCTTAAATCTGTCCCTTAACCCCTTGCAATAAAAAAGCGGACCGCCAAGGAACATTACCTTGCCGTCAATTTTCCTTCCCTGCGCAAGCCCCGCAATGGTCTGATTAACAACCGCCTGATATATGCTTGCGGCAATATCCTCTTTTCTTGCCCCCTGATTTAATAACGGCTGTATATCGGTTTTCGCGAAAACACCGCACCTTGACGCGATAGGATATATCTTTTTATATTCAAGACTTAATTTGTCCATCTCGTCATTTGAAACATTCAAAAGCGTTGCCATTTGGTCAATAAAAGCGCCCGTACCGCCTGCGCAGGAACCGTTCATACGCTCATCAAGACCGCCTTTTAAAAAGATAATTTTCGCGTCTTCTCCTCCAAGCTCTATAACTGCTGAAGCGTCCGGCCAAAACTTTTTAACAACTTCCCCGCTCGCGTAAACCTCCTGAACAAAAGGAAGGTTAAGCGTCTCGGCAAAACCGAGACCTGCCGAACCTGATATTGCAAGAGTAAATGTCTTGCCGTCAAGTAAGTCCTTCATTTCTTCAAGAATTTCAAGCACCTTTTCCTTAACTTGTGAAAAATGCCTTTCGTACTTTGAAAAAAGCGTTTCATTATTTTCATTTAACAAAACAACCTTTGCGGTGGTAGAACCAATATCAATACCAACCGAAAGCTTATTTTTTAAAGATATCTGATCCATATATTCTGCCTCCGGGCATATATTTTCTCTGTAAATAACTGTATATACCTATTTTATTATAGAAATTATCAATATATATCTTAACACAAATATCAAAAAATGTCAATAAACAAAGTAAAATGTTTGTGTAAAACTTATGTCCCTAAAAAATATTACATTTTTTCACATTTTCACTTGTTTTCCATCTATAAATATGATATACTATATCAAAAAAGTAAGCGTTTAAAGCGTAAAGGAGATTTTTATGGACTATATAAGAGTAACAAAAGATAATCTAAAAAATGAGCATATTTGCTGCGCAATTTCAAATAACAACGATATTCAAGTTTCTTCTAAAAAAGCGTGGCTCTCAGATTGTTTTGATGATGGTTTGATATTTTTGAAAAGCACAGAGCGCGGAAAGTGTTTTATCGAATATATTCCGGCAGAAAACGCTTGGAATCCGATTTGCGCCGAAGGATATATGTTTATTAACTGTTTATGGGTTTCCGGCTCTTTTAAAGGTCACGGATATTCAAATAAACTGTTAGGCAAATGTATCAGAGACAGCAAAGAAAAAGGCAAAAAAGGGCTATGTATTTTAGCGTCCGCAAAGAAAAGGCCATTTCTTGCCGACCCAAAATATTTAAAATATAAAGGATTTACAGTATGTGATGAAGCTGATAACGGTGTTCAGCTTTGGTATCTGCCTTTTACGGAAAACGAAAAAAAACCAAGCTTTAAAGAATGTGCAAAACATCCTCATGTCGCGGAAAAAGGATATGTATTATATTACACAAATCAATGTCCGTTCAACGCAAAATATGTTCCTATATTAGAAAAAGTTGCGAAGGAAAACGACATAAAATTTAACGCAATCCACTTGCAGAATAAAAACGCCGCTCAAAACGCACCTACACCAATTACAAATTATGCATTATTTTTTGACGGTGAGTACATGACAAATGAGCAGATGAATGACAAAAAGTTTTTAAAGCTATTTTCCCGGTAAGACATAAAAAGGCAAACGCATTGCGGCGTTTATTATACTTCGTAAATATAACAAAATTGCTAATAAAATTATTGGATAAACTTCTTCCTTTTTCATTATCACTTATTACTTTAAAAAAATCATACCACGATTTTGAGATAAATTAAATTATTTATTAGCGAAATGACTTCATCCTTCACATAAAACAATCCTGTCATATTGAACGGGGAATAATGAACAATACAGAACAAAAATCCTATCTTTTGACAGGATTTTTGTTCTGTAAAAGCCGAACCGGTTTAGATGCGCGAACCATGCATCCCATTTTCGCCTTTTTCGGCACTTCCAGAAAATCGCATAAGCATTCTTGTTTATTTCCCATTACGAATATATATCATATCAAAGTCCAACTCTTTATTAATCTTTTGGAAAGTATCAAAACTAATTTTGGGTTCTCCTTACAAAAAATAATATACTCGTAAATTATTCGATATTATTTTAATAATCTTTTTCTAATATTATCATGCTGCTTCAAAAAATCAGAGTTGTAATTTCACCTGCTCTCTGAAAATATTTCTGAGCATAAATATATTACCATTTAATTATATCTATTATGAATCGTAGAATTTCCTCCCATCATCTGTTATGAGTCTATTTGACTTAGGGTACTCAAAAATTTTAGGGTTTTCGGAATTTTTTTCAAGATAGTCAACAAATTCGCTCGCATACAATTTTGCCATCGCAAGGTTATGCATAAGATAATGTCCACAATTTACAGGTGTGGCACCGGGAACCTCTTTTGCATGATTTACCGATTTGAAAGCATTAAGTACAAGTTCATAAATTTCTCGAGGAGAACGGTTATTTTTGAGAATGAGATAAAACCCCGTCAAGCATCCCATAGGTCCCCAATAGATAATTTCGTCTTTCCATCCGGGATCGTTCCTGAGCGTTGTGGCTATAATATGTTCAAGAGAATGCATTGCCGCCACATCAATTACTGGCTCTTTATTAGGTTTTTTAAGTCGTATATCATATGTCGTTACCACATTATTTCCTATCCTGTCTTCACGGCTAGTAAAAATGCCAGGAACAATGCACGTATGATCGACAGAAAAACTTTGTATCAAATTCATATTCATATCTCCTTTTACTACAATTTTTTAGTTTACTATTTGCATCAAAAACAATGCCGCTACTTATTTATCAACACACTACTGTCCTCATAACAACCATCTTTAAACGTATCTAAAAAAT
Organism: uncultured Ruminococcus sp.; assembly: GCA_902784805.1. GTDB lineage: Bacteria > Bacillota > Clostridia > RUG12999 > RUG12999 > RUG12999. The sequence goes on from CACZWD010000029.1 coordinate 11,191, forward strand.
ACGCTATTATACTCTGCACCTTTCAAGCAGTATTTTTATAAAATCATATTTTATGATTTTATCTTCCAATGCTTCCATGCATAACTATCTCTCGCCGTTTGCAAAATCAAAGCCCTCCATCTCAACAAATGCAACGGCATTATCCAATGCATTTATTCTCTCATCGTTTGATACTTAGCGCGTATAAACTCCTTCCTCATATTCTATAGGATTATTATATCACATTTTTTCAATAAATTCAATCTATATAATGCACAATATTTTATATTGTTCTTAAATACCAAATTATACATCTCCGCGCTGATTTTTTTATTTTTTAACAACGGCTTTAGGTATTGCTCGCTTGCAACAACATATTAAAGTTGATTTTGAATTACTAATTTGTTCATATTCAATTACCCATTTCAAGCTGATAAAATAATTATATAACGAATCAGCAAAATTAGTATTTCTACTGTATTATTAGTATGTCCAATCTCTGTCATAACGGCAACGCAATTCTTTTTCCTCTCTTTCTATTATTTCATTTTTAATAATCTCCTTCATTATGCTTGTCCCGCTTTTCAATACTTGCTTTGACAAAATATATTCATTTTTTTCGGACGTCAAATATTGATACATCTTTATTATGCGCAAAGCAAAAGCCTTGCTTTTCTCCACAATCACATTTTCTGTCTTCATATTCCCTCCACTAATTCCGTATCACGCATTACGCATTACGCATTACGCATTACGCATTAAATAACCTTCACCCTCGTATCCGGTGCTAACATCTTGAAGATTTCGCCAACATTTATTTTTGCAGGGCTGCCATTGAAGCTGCTATCGCGGAATACGGCACGAAGCGGCTTGCGTCTTGCAATTTCCTTGATAACGCTGTCAGGAATGTTCTCATCAAAGCAGGCAATCAAGTCGCCGTCGTTATAAGTATGAACGGTACAGTCTTCGATCTTCTCAGACTTATACGGCATAGAAAGCGGCAAGCCCCACTCAAGCAGACAGCCAAAGAGTAGGTCAAGATCCGTTCTGTCCTCCTTGATATTTGACTCCATATCAATCAGGTTTTGCTGTGTTATTTCATCCGCCGCATAGTACACATCTTTCATGTTGGTTTCATCTAATTTGAAAACACGAAAGCCGATATCAAGGTTTTGTGTGGTCAATGGACTGTCTTCTTTGATTTTCTTGCCAGCCCGACGAATCCGTTCTTTCCCAATTTCACAAATGTTCTTGTATCCTGCTTTATAAGCTTCACTTTTTTCATCGCATTCTTCCGGGAGTTGAACCATAATGAACTTTCTATGCCCACTATCCGTTGCGTTTAGCTGCATTACCGCGTGTGCTGTTGTTGAGGAACCAGAAAAGAAATCCAAAACGATGTCATCTTTTCTCATACCAATTTGAATATAACGCGTGATATATTTAACGGGTTTAGGACTTGTAAAAATCGATGCTCCAAAAATATCTCTTAATTCTCTTGTTGCAATTTGATTATGACCTGCTTCTTCAAATGTCCAAAGAGTCATTGGAGTTACTCCGTCTTGAACTTCGCTAAGAAAAAGTTTTGGAACAGGCGAATTGTTTCCATCTGCGCCAAACCAAATTCTGTTATCAGCGCGTAATTCTTCAAAACGCTCTTTTGTAAATCTCCAGCAATAACCACTTGGAGGCATAAAGTGCTTGCCTGTAGGACCAATAATTTCATACACTTGTTTTTCAACCACTGGACCGACTGTTAAGTTTCCTACTTTCCATACCCCTCTTGGGTCGTTATCCGGATTTGTGTAGTCTTTGTTTTGCTTTTCTGTTCTTGGAAGAAGGTTCATTTGGAACTGCTCAATGCTTTTTGCATAGACAAAGCAGTACTCATGACTCTCGGAAAAGAATTTTTTGAGACTAATGGGGGCATAGTTGCGCTGCCACGCAACACATGCAACAAAATTTTTTTCACCAAAAACCTCGTTGCAGATTTTCTTCAAGTTGTCGTTTTCATGGTCATCTATGGAAATAAATATCGCGCCATTCATGGTTAGAAGATTTCTTGACAGTAACAATCTCGAATACAACATGCTGCACCAGTCCGAATGGAATCTTCCATTCGTGTCAGTGTTTTTAAAAAGTCGTTTATCATCCTCGTTATACACTCCGATCTGTTCAGAGTATTCCTCGCTACTTTGTGCAAAGTCGTCTCTGTACACAAAATCATTTCCCGTGTTATAAGGAGGATCTATAAAGACGCTGTCTTTGATACAAACAGAAAAAGCCTTCTCCGGCACATAAGTGCTGAAAAAGGCTTGAAATAAAGGGCTTCAGAAGTTCCGCTGTCGATTGTCGCTGGCCGTTTCTGTGGTCTTTAGAACTTACCCCTCAAAAACGGCTATCAGAGGAATAATTAAAAAGTGTGAAATAATTAAAAGGTTCAGTCGGCAGGGATTATTGGTGATAATTCTTAATTTACTACCAAAAGTTACACATGACAGTTTGATAACGATTAGCACTGGCGGGTAACAATAATATTGATAAAATGAACCCTTTTGTCTACCTATCGTTTTCCTTGCACCCAAAAGCCGACCTACCGTTTTCTTACGGGGGTTATCGTTACGAGAATTTTTCGCTTCCTGAAAAGCCTGATTTTACGGGGTTTTCTCTACTTTTTGTTACTTGTGAGTTATTTGCGTAGAACAACCCACAACCTCATATTACTATACTCATATTTGAAAGTATAATCGCTTTTATAC
>CACZWD010000030.1 GCA_902784805.1 uncultured Ruminococcus sp.
GGCAAAAACAATAAGCTGTTATGCCGATATAATCGCCATCAGACACCCGAAAGAGGGCGCGGCGTATGTTGCCGCGAAAAACGCTTCCGTTCCCGTAATCAATGCCGGTGACGGCGGGCATCTTCACCCGACGCAGACGCTTGCGGATTTACTTACGATTTACCGCGAAAAAGGAACTGTCGGCGGCTTTAAAATAGGCTTTTGCGGTGACCTTAAATTCGGCAGGACCGTACATTCTCTTATTTCGGCGCTTTCAAGGTACAGCGGAATAAGCGTCACGCTTATCTCGCCCGAAGAATTAAAGCTGCCAAGCTATATAAAAAAAGATATTTTAAAAGAAAAAAACATTCCGTACTGTCAGACAACCGATCTTCAAGAAGCTATGCCGGAGCTTGATATTCTTTATATGACAAGGGTACAGCGTGAACGTTTTTTCAATGAAGAAGATTATTTACGTCTTAAAGACAGCTATATTTTAACTCCCGAAAAGCTTAACAACACGAAAAAGGATTTATGCGTAATGCATCCGCTTCCGAGAGTTAATGAAATAAGCGTCGCGATTGACGCTGACCCCAGAGCTTGTTATTTTAAACAGGTGGAAAACGGAAAATATATACGTATGGCTCTCATTTTAAAATTTTTGAAGGAGGCGGGAAAAATTGAATATTGACGCCATAAAGGACGGCTACGTTATTGACCATGGCTCTCATTTTAAAATTTTTGAAGGAGGCGGGAAAAATTGAATATTGACGCCATAAAGGACGGCTACGTTATTGACCATATAAAAGCAGGCGACGGGCTTAAGCTTTTTTATCTTTTGGGGCTGGACAGCGGTGATACGTGCGCCGCGCTTATAAAAAACGCCGCAAGCAAAAAGCTCGGACGAAAAGACATAATAAAAATCGACTCCGATATTGACGTAAACCTTGACGTGATAGGCTATGTGGACCCTACAGCAACCGTAAACATAATAAAAGACGGAAACCTTATCAAAAAGCTTCACCCGCCTATGCCGGAGCTTTTAAAAAATGTCATAAAATGTAAAAATCCAAGATGCATAACAATGACGGAACAAGAGCTTGACCATATTTTCAGGCTGACGGATAAAGATAAAAAAATTTACAGGTGCATATATTGTGAAACAAAAGCAAATTAAGTTATCTTTTTTATATGCAAGCGGGCGGACACACAGGTCCGCCCCTACATATAATATCTAAATATTTACAAGCAGCGCCTCAAGAGCGTGAGCGCCCGATGAATTACAGTGCATAACGGCTGCTCCGATTTTTTCCGCCTGCGCTGAAGCGCATTTCAGCATTTTATGCGAAACCGTCTGTGTAAACACTATAATTAAATCGGGGCTTCCTATCTGCCCTTTAAAATTTGCGGGGCACTGGGTAAAAACTTTGCATTTACAGCCGTATTTTTTACAGATTTCTTTATATTTACACTGCATACGGTCATGCCCGCCGACAATAACCACGCTCATTCGTTTTCGCTCCTTTTATTTTCCGCGCCGTGGCATTTCCCGCGCATCGCGCAATTCGCGCAGCCCGCGCCGCAGGAGGATTTGCCCATGCGCTTATCATTCATCATTTTTTTAACTATTAAAATAACAATTACCGCAAGAGCTATTAAAACAATAACAGTCGGTATATTCGGAACTATTTTTGAAATCATGAGCAAATCAATTCCTTTTTGTTTTTATTTTATTTTAACTTCCCGGGTAAGCTTGGTAGCCTCTTTATACGGCCGTACAAGCATATAAACGGCAAAAGCAATAATTATAACCGCAAGTATAACGCCTATAATATTCATATTGCCCTCAAATATTCTTCCAAGTTGATTTATAACAAAAGCTACGAGGTAAGCGAATCCGCACTGATAACCAATCGCGAACCATGTCCAGCCGCTATTGTTCATTTCACGCTTAATTGCGCCGATTGCCGCAAAACACGGAGCGCAGAGCAGGTTGAAAACAAGGAAGGAGTAAGCGCTGACTCTTGTAAACTCTAATGCCATATTCTTATACGCGTCTGTTCCGCCATACAAAATACCCATGGTTCCCACTATATTTTCCTTCGCGACAAGTCCCGTGATTGAAGCGACAGCCGCCTGCCATGTTCCCCAGCCGAGAGGTATAAATATCCATGAAATCGCGTTTCCGATACGGGCAAGCAAGCTAAGCTCAAGCTCGTCTTCGCCAAGCATACGGAAGCCGTCCTCCGTAAAACCGAAGAAGGTTGTAAACCAAACAACGATCGTCGAAAGCAAAATAATTGTTCCGGCTTTTTTAATGAAGCTCCAGCCGCGCTCCCACATTGAGCGGAGAACGTTTGAAAGAGTGGGCCAGTGATAAGACGGAAGCTCCATAACAAACGGCGCCGGCTCACCCGCGAAGCGTTTTGTCTTTTTAAGTATTATACCCGATATTATTATAGCCGCCATACCTATAAAATATGCCGAGGTTGCGACAATTGCCGAGCCGCCGAATATCGCTCCTGCTATCATGGCAATGAACGGAGTTTTCGCGCCGCACGGAATAAACGTTGTCGTCATAATTGTCATACGGCGGTCACGCTCGTTTTCAATTGTTCTTGAAGCCATAATGCCCGGAATACCGCAGCCTGTACCGATAAGAATCGGTATAAATGATTTACCCGAAAGCCCAAATTTGCGGAAAATTCTGTCAAGCACAAAGGCAATACGCGCCATATATCCGCAAGCCTCCACAAAAGCGAGAAGGAAGAAAAGCACAAGCATCTGAGGCACAAATCCGAGAACTGCGCCCACACCGGCAACAATACCGTCAAGAATAAGTCCGCTGAGCCACTCCGCGCAGCCGATTTTTTCAAGGAAATTACCTATAAGAGTCGGAATACCTTTGATCCATACGCCGTAATCGGCAGGGTCAGGCTCTTCACCTTCAAAACTTTCAAATGTCTTTACAGCATTTTTTAAGTCATTATATGTATATGTTACATTTTCCGTTTCAAGCGTTTCTTCGTCCTGAAGCACATAGTCCGCTTCGTCGCCGTCTTTAAACTGCTCCGCGTATTTCTTAACAGCCTCAGCCGCTGCCGCCCCGTCAAAATCCTCGCTCTCACTGTCAAGGGCTTCCGCGGTTTCCTCGCTGCCGTCTTTTTGCAGTCCGACAAAAGCGTCTATTACGTTACGGGCATCGGTATATTCTTCCGAAACTTCCTCATACTGCCCCGCTCCTATGCCGAACAGATGATAACCGTCTCCGAAAAGACCGTCATTTGCCCAATCGGTCGCGTTTGAGCCGACAGTAACCATTGAAATATAGTAAATAAGAAACATAACAACGGCAAAAATCGGAAGACCGAGCCAGCGGTTTGTAACAACCTTATCAATTTTATCGGAGGAGGAAAGCTTACCGGCATTTTTCTTTTTGTAGCAAGCCTTGATAACCTCTGCTATATAAATATACCTTTCGTTTGTAATTATTGATTCCGCGTCATCGTCAAGCTCTTCTTCGGCAGCCTTAATATCTTCCTCAATATGTTCCATGGTTGATTGAGGTATGTTAAGCTGCGCAAGAGCCTTTTCGTCACGCTCAAATATCTTTATCGCGTACCATCTTTGCTGTTCCTCCGGCATACCGTGAACGGCGGCTTCCTCAATATGAGCAATCGCGTGTTCAACGGCGCCCGAAAAGGTATGCTGCGGAACGGTTTTTCCGCTTTCCGCCGCTTTTATTGCCGCCTCCGCCGCTTCCATAACACCTGTGCCTTTAAGCGCCGATATTTCAACAACCTTGCAGCCAAGCTGACGGCCAAGCTCCGCGGTATTAATTTTATCACCGTTTTTATTCACAACGTCCATCATATTGATTGCAATTACAACGGGTATGCCAAGCTCTGTAAGCTGAGTTGTGAGATAAAGATTTCTTTCAAGATTTGTTCCGTCAATAATATTAAGTATTGCGTCCGGTCTTTCGCCTATAAGATAATTTCTCGCGACAACTTCTTCAAGCGTATAAGGTGAAAGCGAATATATTCCCGGAAGGTCAATAACAGAAACACCTTCGTGTTTTTTTAGCTTGCCTTCTTTTTTTTCGACCGTAACGCCCGGCCAGTTTCCCACAAACTGATTTGAACCCGTAAGCGCGTTAAAAAGTGTTGTTTTACCGCTGTTTGGGTTACCTGCAAGTGCTATTTTGTAATTCATAACAAATCCCTTCCTTTTTAATAATTTCAGGGTTAGCTTTTGCTAACTTGTTGGTAATTTTTTTGAGGTCTATTCAACCTCAATCATTTCCGCGTCTTGTTTTCTGAGTGAAAGCTCATAGCCTCTTACCGTTATTTCAATCGGGTCTCCGAGAGGCGCTACTTTACGGATATATATTTCTGTACCTTTGGTTATTCCCATATCCATAATTCTGCGTTTCACGGCTCCTTCACCGGTAAGCTTGGTAACTTTAACTGTCTCACCGATTTTTGCCTCTTTCAAAGTTCTCATAGCGTTTCCTCCTTTTATATGTAATAACAGTGTTAAAATTTATACCATAATTTTTTGTGCCATTTCACGGCTTATCGCAACCCTCGACTCTTTAACTTTTACAATAACGTTACCGCCAAGCTGTGACACGACCATAACATTACCGCCTACAACAAATCCAAGATTTTCAAGGTGCTTTTTTACTTCGGGCAAACCGCCGATTTTTTTAATAATGTTTGTTTCTCCCTCATCCGCAAGCGTTAAAGGTATCATATATATTCATTTCCTTTGCAAATTAGTTTTTTCTACTTAAATTAGGGCAGTCTAACCTGTGCCTCAAAAATAAGATTAGCCCTCACTAACCTTATTCAGTATAACACAAAAAAAACGTTTTGTCAATAGTTTTTTACAATTTTTTTAATTGCTTTTAAATTTTACAAAATTCAAACTGTTACAGCCTTAGCGACTCTTACAAGGTAACTTGTTCCATATGGTGATCCGGTAAAATTAACCATAAGGTTTTCTCCGTCCTGAGCAAAATCAAGCTCCTCTTTATTATCTAACCATTTTATTGATTTTACTTTATCTTTAATGCCTGAAAATGCGTAAACTCCCTTATATTTTCCGCCCACTATTACATCTTTCATTCCTTCCGGTCCAAGATCATAGCAGAAAATATATAAACAGCCGTCACCTTTTAAAATAAAATTTTTGCCAATACTATGGCTTTCATACGGTTTGCCTTCATAAATCGCCTCACCGAAAATATTCATCCAATCTCCTATAATTGATAAAAGCTCCCTTTGCATAGGGATAATATTGCCCTGCGGTCCGGGACCGATATTCAGAAGAAGATTTGCCCCCACCTTGCGGCAATCACAAAGACACTCAACCAGTTCTTTCGGAGATTTATAGTTAAAGTCGCTGTATCCGATACCCCAATGGTCGTTTAATGTATAGCACATTTCCGCGGAAACGTATTTTGACATTTTTTCACGGTTTAAGGGTGTCGGTCTTCCCTGCTCAAACGTTACGGAATCTATCTCGGGATGACAGATTTCGCCTCTTGCTCCAAGCCCCGTATTATTTATAATCATTGCTTCCGGCTGGTGCTTCCTGATAGTACCGTAAAGTTCGTCAAGCTTCCAGTCGTCATCAGGCTTGTTCCAATTACCGTCAAACCATAATCCGCCAATCTTGCCGTAATTAGTGCATAGAATTTCAACGCTTTTTCTTAAATATTCAAGATATGTTTCAAAATCGTTCACATAATCTTTGTTGTACCAATCAAGTGTAGTATGATAGAAAAATGGCACAATATCATACTTGTTGCACGCGTCAACAAATTCTCTTACCAAATCCCTTCCGCAGGGCGAGTGCGGCGCGTCAAAAACGCTCAGCCCGCAGGTATCGTAAAGCGAAAACCCTTCATGATGACGTGTTGTCAACGTTATATACTTACAACCCGCCTTTTTAGCGGTCAGCACCATTTCCTCCGCGTTAAAATCTTCCGCGGTAAATGTATCTTTAAGTTTTTTATATTCATTCATATCCCTTATATGATGATAGTATGTCCACTCTCCCCTGCCAAGCTGAGAATAAAGTCCCCAATGAACAAACATACCAAAACCCATTTTTTCAAATTCTTCCACTCTTTTTGAAGGTTTAACCACAGTAAATCACTCCTGCATAATCAAATGTATTCAATACGTGTCAATGTCCAAAACTCATATTTAACTATAAAATTCTAAGCGTTTTATCCACTGATTTCGCTTATTCATTCTTACTTACATTTTTCTATATGCTATTGATTTGCATTGGCATAACCTCAAAACAGTAAAAAACATATCCAAACCACAACAATAATTGCTAGTTTTAAGCCTTTTGAAAGTTTTTCGCTTCTCACGACCAAAATAGTTATCGGCACTGGCATCAGAAAAAGCCAGCCTAAAACCCACAAAAAAGTATGATTTTTATTATTGGCAACTTCGCGTGCCGCAAAACTCACAACCTTTCATATCAACTATCCTCTACTTAATATGCAAAATCTTTATTATTCCCCATACGCATATATGGAAGACACTTTTAAAAACACCAATATGCTCAATATCTCTGTATAAAATCCAATGATACTTCACAACGTCAAACTTATTGCTTGATATACTGTTTTTTCTTATACGATATTTCATCAGTACCTCGCTCATACCGTAAATATATTTTTCTTTTTTAAGCATTTTGAGCCAAAGCGCGTCGTCATTACGCTTTCTTATATCGGGCACTTCAAATTTCCCCATACGTTCCACATTATACATTACAGTGGAATTACCTACAGGGCAATCAAGCAAAAGCCTGTTATAATCGGTTTTATGAATAGCTTTTATAATTTTCCCCAAACTTTTGCTTTCTTCATCAACCTGCTCATATGCAGTACAAGTGAAAGCATAATTATTTTTATTCATAAAATCAAGCTGCTTTTCAAGTTTATATGGAAGCCATAAATCATCACTGTCAAGAAACGCCATATATTCGCCTTTGGCAAGACGCATTGATTCGGTTCTTGCTTTTGCAGCGCCCGAATTTTGTTTAAGACGGTAGTATTTTATCCTTTCGTCTTTTTCGGCGTACCTTTTTACAATTTCTTCCGTGTTATCTTTTGAGCAGTCATCAACTATAATCATTTCAAAATTACTGTAAGTCTGCGCTTGCACCGATTCAATTGTTTCACCTATAAAGTTTGCACAATTATACGTTGGCGTAATAACCGAAACAAGTCCTTTTATCATTTAACTGTCTCCTCAATATTATGTTTATCCAATTTTTTCTCTTTATCTTTTTTTATAACGGCATAAAAAGTTTTAAACATAATTTTAATATCGTGAATAAGCCCCGCTTTGCCAATTTCCTCAAGATTGTATTTCATTTTTTCCGGTAAAATTTTATTAATATATACATTGTCGGAATCATCAGATCCGCTTAAAAGCGCTGCTTCGTCTTTATAATAAATGCTTGCCTCACTTGTTATCCCTGCCGGTAGAAGAAACGTGGCAAACATTTCAGGCGTATAATGCTTTACATATTTTGGTATTTCCGGTCTTGTTCCGACAAAAGTCATATTTCCGGCAAGAACATCAAAAAGCTGTCCCGTTTCATCAAGCCTGTATTTCCTTATAAACCTTCCGACTTTTGTTATGCGTTTATCATCGCTCACCGTAATGCTTCTAATTTTATCAGCACCTGTTACCATAGAACGAAATTTATGAATTTTAAATTCTTTGCCGTATTTTGTAATTCTTGCCTGCCTGAAAAACACGGGACCCGGCGAATCAAGCTTTACCGCCGCTGCAAGAATGAGCAAAAAAGGCGAAAGAATAATTATCATAACAAGAGAAACAACTATATCAAATATCCTTTTAAACAAAAGGGGCAAACGCCTTTTGTTTAAAATATCGTAATATTTCCGTACTTTATCGTTTTGCATATATTCGGGAAGCTTTTCCCACTTTGCAAACATCATTAAATATACTCCTCCAAAATAAAACTGTATCTTTCCGCAACAAAAGCAATTTGCTCATCGGTAATGCAAGTATTAAGCGGCAAGGTGATTTCATTCTCAAACTGCTTATACGAACAGGGATAATCTTTAATATCAAACCCAAGATTTTTATAGGCTGTCATCATTGGAAGCGGCTTGTAATGCACATTTGTCGCAATTCCGTTTTCAGCCAAACGAACAATTATCTCATTTCTTTTATCTATTGAAATTCCCGGCACTCTCGTAAGATATAAATGTCCGTTTGATTTAAAGTTCTCACCATGATGCTTCAAGGTCAAAACACCTTTGTTTTCCAATGCGGCATCATATTTTTTTATTATCTCGCTGCGCCGAGAAAGTAAATCTCTGTATCTTCCAAGTTGCGCGCGCCCCATAGCCGCGGCTATATCGGTCATATTAAACTTATATCCGGGGTAAATAATATCATATTCCCAAGCTCCAAGCTTGGTTTTTGCAAAAGCGTCCTTACTCTGACCATGAAGAGATAAAAGCATAAACTGTTTATATATTTCATCGTTTGAAATACCATCAATTGTATTCCACGTTACTGCACCGCCTTCTGCCGTAGTAAGGTTTTTGACGGCATGGAAAGAAAAAGAAGAAAAATCAGCAAAGCTTCCCGCTCTTTTACCATCTTTTTCAGAGCCGAACGAATGGGCGCAGTCAGCCGCAATAATAATCCTGCCAATTGCGGCCTGTATATCATTTTTAGGTTTAAATAATGTTTTTTTTCTTTCAATTATATTAAAAATCCTGTCATAATCGCATATTACCCCGCCTATATCAACAGGTATAATAACCTTCGTTTTTTCGGTAATCGCCGCTTCAAGAGCGTCATAGTCCATTTCGTAAGAATTTTCCTTAACATCAACAAGTTTAAGCGTTGCGCCGACATGATAGACAGGACTTGCCGAAGCCGTATATGTATATGCGGAAGTTATAACTTCATCGCCCTCACCTATTCCAAGCAAGCGAAGCGTAAGCTCAAGACACGCTGTAGCAGAATTAAGACACACTGACTTTCTCGACGTGTTTTCACAATACTGCGCTATTTCTTTCTCAAAAGTTTTTGTTTGATTTCCTGTTGTAATCCAGCCGCTTTTTAGGGCTTCCGCAACATATTTTACTTCTTTTTCCGTAATATCCGGAGGCGAAAACGGTACGTTCATTCTTTATCAAGTCCTTCTTTAAAATCTACTTTTAATTATAAAAATATATGATTTTATTATAACACAGCGAAAAATCAATGTCAAGCACAGATGTTATATTATTCCTCGATTGCCTTATTAAAAATATCTTTGGGGTTATCTGTTACCATATCTGCGCCCGCTCCTTCAATTTCATCACGGCTTCTGAAGCCCCACAGTACGCCAATCGTGTAAATCCCGGCGTTTTTACCTGTCAGCATATCTGTCGCTGTATCGCCGATATAAAGACAATCTTCCGGTTCAACTTCAAACTTTTTCATAACTTCAACCACCACCGTCGGGTCGGGTTTAAGCGGAACACCGTCCCTTGCACCAACACAAATATCAATAAGCTCTTTTCCAAAAAGCTCATCGGAAATTTTCTTTGCGGTAGAATCGGGCTTGTTTGATACAATCGCCGTTTTAATACCGCTTTTTTTCAGCTTTTGAAGAAGCTCGCATATTCCGTCATAAGGCTTTGCAAGATACAGAAAATTATCATCATAGCTTTTATTGTATTCGTTAAGCACTTCTTCATATATATCGTCCGCAGCGCCAACCTCCGCAAACATTCGCTTTACGAGCGTTTTCGCTCCGTTTCCCACAAGCAGCTTGTAACGCTCCGTATCAATAGACGAAAGTCCGTACTTATTAAGTGCCCTGTTTGCAAAATACGCTATTGATTTAATTGAATTTACCGTTGTTCCGTCCATATCAAAAATACACGCTTTGACCATTTATTTATTCCTTTCCTTTCGCCGCGCTTTTCCCCGCAGCATATCCCGTTGAAAAAGCAATCTGCAAATTATAGCCTCCCGTATATGCCGCAACGTCAATAATTTCACCCGCAAAATACAGCCCCTTTACAAGCCTCGATTCCATTGTTGACGGGTTTATCTCCTTTGTATCTATTCCGCCGTCCGTTACAATCGCTTCTTCAATCGGTCTTAAACATTTAATTTCAAATGCCAGACATTTTGTAAGCTTCAAAAGCTTTCTGCGTTCCTCACGTGTTACGCTGTTTACTTTTTTATACGGGTTTATGCCCGAAAGCCGTACCATTACCGGTATAAGCTTCTGCGGATAAAGCTTTGAAAGCGAATTTTCAAAGTTTTTGTTAAGGCTTTCGGAAAAATCTCTTAAAATACGTTCCTCAAGCTGTTTTTCGTCAAGCGCGGGCTTTAAATCTATTTCAAAAGAATACGTATTTTTTTCAGTATCTCCTATATGGCAACTGCTGCTGAGAACAATGGGACCGGTAATTCCAAAATGTGTAAACATCATTTCGCCAAAATCGTCATAAATTTTTTTACCGTTTTCTTTAAGCCTGATACCTATATTTTTAAGTGACAGCCCTTGCAATTCAGCTGCCCAGCTTTCTTTTGTTTCCATAGGAACAAGCGCAGGTTTCGGCGCTATAATGCTATGCCCCAGCTGCTGTGCAAGCATATAGCCGCTGCCGTCCGAACCCGTAAGCGGATAGCTTTTTCCGCCTGTACATAAAATTACTTTTTCCGTTAAAAAAGTTCTGCCTTTTTTTGTTGTGACTCCGCAAACACTACCGTTATTTACTTTAATTTCTCTAACTTCATCACATATCAAAACACGGACTCTTTCTTTTGAAAGCAACTTCATAAAAGCATTGACAACGTCAACAGCCTTATCGGACTGCGGAAAAACTCTGCCGCCCCTTTCAGTTTTAAGCTTAAGCCCCGTATTTTCAAGCAAATTCATAAGGTCTGTATTGTTAAACCGCTTAAAACTGCTTATCAAAAAACGACTGTTACGGGGCACAAAACGCAGCATTTCATCGGGCGGAGCCGAATTTGTTACATTGCACCTGCCCTTGCCGGTTATTCGCACTTTACGCCCAAGCATTTTATTTTTTTCAATTATTAGAACATCTTTTCCTTCTTCGGCTGCAGCATACGCCGCCATCATACCTGCGGCGCCGCCGCCTGCGACAATAACCTCGGGCATATGAATTTCTCCTTTATAGGCAATAATCGGGCTGTGACAAAACGCACAGCCCATTCATACAATTTCTTAATATTTTCTTATTATTTTTCTCGGACATTTCTCACTGCAAACGCCGCAACTTACGCATTTTGAAGGGTCAATTTTTGCAAGATTGTCCTCAATCTCAATTGCTTCGGATTCGCAGGCTTTGGCGCACATTTTGCAGCCTATGCATCCGACTCCGCAAACCTTTGTGACCTCGACGCCCTTTGCCTTTGAAGAACAGCTTACAAAATACTCGCTGTCGGCGGGAACAAGCTCAATAAGCCTTCTCGGGCAAGTATTCACGCACTTTCCGCAGGCTATACACTTTGTTTCATCAACAAAAGCAACACCGTTTTTCACAGATATTGCTCCGACAGGACAGACCTGTGCGCAGCTTCCTATTCCAAAGCAGCCGTATGTACAGTTTTTCGGTCCTCCGGCAACACGGCTTGCCGCAAGACAGCTTGCAACACCTATATAATCATATTTAACGGGTGCGTCCGTGCAGGTTCCCGCACACTTTACACGCGCAACCTTTTTTTCAAAGGTTCCGCTTTCGACGCCCATAATACCCGCAACTTTTTTTGAACAATCCTCGCCGCCTACCGTGCAATCACCCGGTTTTGCTTTTCCGTCAACAACCGCCTGCGCGTAAGCGCTGCAGCCCGCGTAGCCGCAGCCGCCGCAGTTTGCGCATGGCAAAACCTGCAAAATCATACCAACTCTTTCATCTGTATCGACATGAAAAACCTTTGCGGCAATTCCGAGTATAATTCCGAAGAAAAGCCCCATACCGCCAAGCACTGCAGCTGCAATCAATATAGCTTTTATCATTAAATATCTCCCCTTTTCCGCTTAAAAGCTCAATCCCTGGAAGCCAAAGAACGCAAGACTCAGAAGCGAAGCCGAAACAAGCGTTATCGGCATACCCTTCATAAATTCGGGAATATCACATTCTTCAAGACGTTCTCTTACACCGGCAAAAAGTATCATCGCAAGAAGGAAACCGATAGCCGAAGCAAAAGCGTAAACTATACCTTCTATAAACGAATATCCGCTTGTCTGCACAATAATGGCAGAGCCAAGCACCGCACAGTTTGTCGTAATAAGCGGAAGATATATTCCGAGCGCTTCGTAAAGCGGCGGCACAAGCTTCATAAGCGCCATTTCAACAAACTGAACAAGCGCAGCGATAACAAGAATAAACGCTATTGTCTGCAAATATTCAAGTCCGAGCGGTTCAAGCAAAAAATGCTGTACACACCAGGTAACGGCAGCGGCAAGCGTCATAACAAACGTAACGGCAGCGCCCATACCGAGAGCGGTATCAAGCTTTTTTGAAACACCGAGGAAGGGGCAAATACCAAGAAACTTTGAAAGCACAAAGTTTTCCATTAAAATTGCCGTTATCGCAATTACAAATAAATTTGCCATCAGTTTTTACCCCCTTTAATTCTTATAAGCTGTATTATTCCTATAACAATCCCGAGCGTCAAAAAACCGCCGGGCGCCATAATCATAAGATTAATTCCCTGAAAATTTTTACCGAAAAGGTCAATTCCGAAAAACTGACCGGCTCCTAAAATTTCACGTATCGCTGCAAGCGTGGAAAGTCCGAGCGTAAAGCCGAGTCCCATTCCCGCGCCGTCAAAAATCGAATCAATGATACCGTTCTTTGAAGCAAACGCCTCTGCCCTTGCAAGTATAATACAGTTTACGACAATAAGCGGAATAAAAACTCCGAGCGACTTGTCAAGAGCCGGCACATACGCTTTTAAAAGCATCTGCATCATGGTTACAAAAGCGGCAATAATAATTATGTACGACGCTATTCGGATTTTTGACGGTATCAGCTTTCTTAAAAGAGAGATAACCGCATTTGAGCACATAAGCACAACAGTCGCTGTAAGCCCCATACCTATCGCGTTCGACATAGATGTGCTTACCGCAAGCAGCGGACACATACCGAGAATTTGTACAAACGACGGATTTTCCTTAAAAAGACCGTTAAAAAATATTCCTATTTTACTCATTTTCCCGCACCTCCGTTTGTTCTTCGGTTTGCTCTCCGGTCTCCGCGTTTTCCGCGGCTTCCGTAGCCTCTTCGCCTTCCTCCGGCTGTTCCGGCTCCGGCTTTTCTGCCGGCATTACATATTTTCCGTCAATTATTTCATTGCTGTCAATATAACTTCCGAAAATATTGTTTGCCTTCATAACCTCAACCGCCGCATTGACGCCGCTTACAACGGCTCTCGAAGTAATTGTTGCACTTGTAATGGCGTCAATTTCTCCGCCGTCCTTTTTTACGGCAAGCGGAGCCGTTTTACCTTCAAACTGATATGTATAATTTTCCTTTTTTGTCGCTTTCGCGCCAAGCCCCGGCGTTTCGGACATATTGTTTGTTACCTTTACGCCTGTAATAACAGCGTCCATATTCATTCCGACAATAGTTTCAACCTTTCCGCCATAACCGTTTGGCAGCGCCGTGGCGCAGTAACCGATAACGTGCTCATCGTTATCCATAGCTATATAGACATCCGAAACCTCTATGCCGTAGCTGTTGTCATTAACGCTTCCGTCCATAAGCACAAACTGTTTCGCTTCCGGCATTACCTCACGCAAGCCGTCCTGAACAGCCTGCGCGTTTACCGCATCGATTTTTTCGGCGGTAATGCTGTTTACATACGAAAGAAGAATGGCAAGCACAAGGGCTATTGCGCCAAGAATACCGCCAAGCTTAAGCGGTTCTTTAATGCTGTTCATTTTCCTGTGCCTCCTTTTTTGCTTTCTTTTTATTTGCAAGCTCAATAACCTTATTTTCAAACTTTTCTTTTTTATTCTCGCCTGTTCCGAAAACGCGTTAAAATATTCATAAGAAGTATTGAGTAACTCACACCCTCCGGATATCCTCCTTTAAGCCTTATAAGCGTTGTAAGAAGTCCGCAGCCTATTCCCATAATGACCTGTCCTTTCGGAGTTGTGGGAGAAGTTGTGTAATCGGTTGCCATAAAGATTGCTCCAAGGAAAAGTCCTCCGGAGAAAATTTCAAGCCCGGCAAAATAAAGCCTTCCCATAAAGCCTTCACCGCTGCCGAAAATAAACATACATATGCCGACAGTCAAAATAAAGCTGAGCGGTGTGCGCATTTTAATAACGCCTCTCATAAGCAGGTAAAGACCGCCTATCGCAAGAAGCAAAGCCGAGGTTTCGCCAATGCAGCCGCCCACATCGCCCATAATAAAATATGAGGCATTTCGGAAAGCTTTTCTCCTCCCGCTTTAAGAATAGAAAGCGGCGTTGCGGAGGACATTGCGTCGCTGCCGAAAAGTGACGGCGAAATCCACGTTGTCATAGCTCCCGCCCACGAAGCAAGCATAAACGCTCTTGCCGCAAGAGCGGGGTTTACAAAGTTCTGTCCGAGACCTCCGAAAAACTGCTTGACAACAATAATAGCAAACAATGAGCCTACCGAAACCATCCACAGCGGAATGGTCGGAGGCATATTATAAGCAATTAAAAGACCTGTAACAACAGCGCTGAGGTCGCCTAAAGTATTCGGCTTTTTCAGTAATTTATTCCATATGTATTCAAACAAAACGCACGAAACAATACTTGTTGCAACAACCGCGAGGCTACGCAATCCGAAATAAAAAATCCCCGCAAGTCCCGCCGGCACAAGTGCAATTATAACATCAAGCATTATGCTTCTTACAGTGAAATCACCGTGAATATGCGGTGATGAAGTTACCATATATTTTTCTGACATAACTTGTTTTTCCTCACTTTCTGCTTGCGGCAATCATCTGAAGTCTGCTTTTGGCAAGCCTGATTCTTTCAACAAGATACCTGTGCGACGGACAGGTATATGAACAGCTTCCGCATTCAACGCAATCCATAGCGTTAAGCTTTCCCGCTTTTTCGGTATCGTTAAACCGTGCCGCTGTCGCAATCGCGTTCGGCATAAGGTGCATGGGACAAACATCAACGCATTTTCCGCACCTGAGACACGGGCTTTCGCCGTATGTTCTTCCTTCTTTTTTTGTAAAGGCAAGTATTCCCGACGTGGTTTTTACAACAGGAACATCAAGCGACACCTGCGCCGCACCCATCATAGGACCGCCCATTATAATTTTTGACGGTTCCTCCTTAAAGCCTCCCGCTGCTTCAAAAAGCTCACGGAATGTCATTCCGATAGGAACATCATAAACGCCCGGATTATTAACCGCTCCGCCCGAAACCGTTACTCTCCTGCGTATAAGCGGCAAACCTCTTACAAGCGCGTTATAAAGCGAGATACAAGTATCAACGTTGTTCACAATAACGCCCACATCTGCCGGAAGCTTGCCATGCGGCACCTCAAGCCCCGTCACGGCTTTTATTAAATGCTTTTCCGAGCCCTGAGGATATTTTGTTTCAAGCGGAACAACCTCAATGCTGTAAGGAAGCTTTGCCGCAAGAAGCTTTGCTATAACGTCCGGCTTATTATCCTCGACTGCAATAAAAGTCCTTCTCGCGTTTGATATACTCATAAGCACTTTTATTCCGAAAAGCAATTCTTCCGTATGCTCAAGCATCGTTCTGTGGTCCGATGAAAGATAAGGCTCGCATTCCGCGCCGTTCACAATAATATATTTTATAATTTTATCCTTTGGCGGGTCAACCTTTATATGCATGGGGAATCCGGCACCGCCCATACCGACGATACCTGCTTTATGAATAACATTTATAATTTCCTCACGGCTCATATGCTCATAATCGCCGGTTAATCCGGTATCCTCAAGCATTGTATAAGTATAATCGTTTTCAATAACAACGCTCATCACCTTAACTCCGCCGTTTGACAGCCTCGGTTCAACCGCCTTGACGGTACCTGAAACACTGGCATGGACAGGAGAGGAAACAAAGGCATCTATATCCCCTATTTTCTGACCGACTTTCACGTAATCACCTTTTTTTACAAGCGGTTCACATATTTTACCTATATGCTGCGACAAGGGAATTATGACCTCATCACCCGCCTCCAGCACCTTTATGGGCGAGGCGTTCGTAAGGTGTTTCATATAGTTCGGATGCACGCCGCCTTTAAAAGTTTTAATGCTCATATACTTTTACACTTTGCCTTTCAGCCCGAAAATTTATGTAACCCATATACCTGTCACGGGCAGACAGATACATCACAAAACAAACCATTATATATTATACAACAAAGTTCAGCATTTTACAAGTATTATTTTTACATTTTTTGTTTTTAAGCTGTAAATAATTTTACGCACTTGACAAACGTTGATTTTTTTAATATAATAGTATATGTGGAAGTTTTTTCTTTTTCGGAGGTCTGAATGAAAATAGAACGTATTAACGATAATAAAATTAAAATTATTCTCACAAGAGATGAAATAACAAGCTGGAGCAAGGTCGCGAATAAACGTATTCCCGATTACAACGCAATGATGATTGATATAATCAGCGAAATCGAGAGACGTACAGGTCTGTCGTTTCAGGGCAGTCGCATAGTTGTGGAGGCAACTCAAAGCAGCGAAAGCACCTATGTTGTCTATGTTACCCGTATGGACGCGCCAAAGCCCAGGACACACCTCATAAGAGATAAAATTTATAAACCCGCTTCAAAAAACCGCAAATTATCTGTCGTTTTCTGTTTTGACGATATTGAAACAATTTGCCTTTTTAACGAAGCCAATTCGTTTTATTCGGAGCTTTTTGACGGTGTAAATTCGCTTTATTCATATGAAGATAAATATTACCTTATGATAGATATTCCTCAGCGTTTCGAGGAATATCGGTCGCAGCTTTGCGGTGATTTAAGTGAATATGCCAAAAGCGTTGCCGGTACGGTTATTCCCTATGTTCTTTCCGAACACGCAAAATGCGTTATTAAAGGCAGCGCACTTAAAACACTTAAAAAAATTACCTAATAATTCTATTGCTATGTATAACTTTTTGTCTATTTACACAAATTGTAAAAAAAGACTTGAAAATTTTTATTTTTGTGTTATAATAAATATGTTAATATGTGGTTTTATGCGATAAATAATTGTTAAATTTTTAACACTCATTCGGAGGTAAATAATATGGTTACAATTTCGGTAGAGGGTTTTGGTGATATAAAGCTTGAGCTTGATAAGGAAAACGCCCCCATTACAGCGGCAAACTTTGAAAAGCTTGCGAAAGACGGCTTTTATGACGGACTTACTTTTCACAGAATATATAAAGGCTTTATGATTCAGGGCGGCTGTCCTCTCGGCAACGGAACGGGCGGCAGTAATGAAACCATAAAGGGCGAGTTCGCGGCAAACGGCGTAAACAACCCGATATCTCATACAAGAGGGACAATATCAATGGCGCGTTCGCAAAATCCCGACAGCGCAAGCTCACAGTTTTTTATCTGTGATGCCGACGCAACCTTTCTTGACGGAAATTATGCCGCTTTCGGCAAAGTTACGGAGGGGTTTGACGTGCTTGACAAAATAGCTTCCGTTCCCGTCAAGGCAAATCCCTGGTCGGGCGAAATGAGTACACCTTTGACTCAACCGGTAATCAAAAAAATTACTGTTGAATAAATTCAAAAATATTTTTTTAGGAGGAATAAAAAATGGTAAAAGTTGCAATTAACGGTTTCGGACGTATCGGAAGGCTTGCTTTCCGTCAGATGTTCGGCGCAGAGGGTTATGAGATAGTAGCTATCAACGACCTTACAGACCCCAAAATGCTTGCTCATCTTTTAAAGTATGATACAGCACAGGGCGGATACTGCGGTAAAATAGGTGAAGGTCTTCACTCTGTCGAAGCAGGTGAGGATTCAATCACGGTTGACGGCAAAACAATCAAAATTTACGCAATCAAGGACGCAAAAGACGCTCCCTGGGGAGAGCTTGATGTTGACGTTGTACTTGAATGTACAGGTTTCTATTGCTCAAAAGAAAAGAGCCAGGCTCATATTGACGCAGGCGCTAAAAAGGTTGTTATCTCCGCTCCTGCAGGCAAAGACCTTAAAACTGTTGTGTTCAGTGTAAACGAAAAAACTCTTACAAAAGACGATACAATCATTTCGGCTGCTTCCTGCACAACAAACTGCCTTGCTCCCATGGCAAAGGCTCTTAACGACTACGCTCCGATTCAGAGCGGTATCATGAGCACAATTCACGCTTACACAGGTGACCAGATGATTCTTGACGGTCCTCACAGAAAAGGTGACCTTCGCCGCGCAAGAGCAGGTGCTGCAAATATCGTACCCAACTCAACAGGCGCAGCAAAGGCTATCGGTCTTGTAATTCCCGAGCTTAACGGCAAGCTTATCGGCTCGGCACAGCGTGTACCCGTACCGACAGGCTCAACAACAATTCTTACAGCGGTTGTTAAAGGTAAGGACATTACCGCAGAAGGCATCAATGCCGCAATGAAAGCTGCCGCTTCCGAATCCTTCGGTTACAATGAAGACCCGATTGTTTCTTCCGATGTTATCGGTATGAAATACGGCTCATTGTTCGACGCTACTCAGACAATGGTTTCCGCTATAGGCGACGACCTTTATGAAGTACAGGTTGTTTCCTGGTATGACAATGAAAACTCATACACAAGCCAGATGGTAAGAACTATTAAGTATTTCGCGGAGCTTGCTTAAAAACTGTTGTTTATAACTAATTGCCCCGAAACAGTCGGGGCACATTTTTTAATTAATAAATTACAGTGAATATGTTTAAAGAAATATGCTATTTGAACGGTTTTTTAAAATTTTACTATAACCAAATATTTTTCGATTATATGCCGCAATCTTAGCAATAAAATCAGAGTTTTGCGGTTATAACCCAAAAATATGAAAAGAGCAAAAGAGAAAGGCGGTGCTTTGCACCGCCTTTAATACTTTATTTTATTGATAAAACCGATTATTTTCAAAAATTAAGCATTTTCTTCTCTGTGTTTTGCGAAACACTCGCTGCAGTAAACAGGCTTGTCGTTTCTCGGTTCAAACGGTACCTGAGCCTCTGCGCCGCATTCGTCACAGATTACAGTGTACATTTTCCTTTCGCCTCTTAAACTGTTTTTGCGCGCAATTCTGCATTCTTTGCAGCGTGTAGGCTCATTCTGAAAGCCTTTCTCTGCGTAGAACTCCTGCTCGCCTGCGGTGAACACGAATTCATTTCCGCAATCCTTGCACACCAACGTTTTGTCTTCAAACATTTTTTCTCCCTCACTTTTTTTCTCCCAAGACCTTAAACGACTCCTGTAAAACAAGCTTTTCTTTAAGTTTTTAGGATTTAGTTAATTTATATCAGCACCCGGAAAGGCGCGTAATATCATTTACATCAAAATATCTTTATAATATTTTTCAAGCTTTTTCTTTATACGCTGCAAGGCGTTATCAATTGATTTTACAGGTTTTGACGTAAGGCGCGAAATTTCGGCATAACTGTTGCCTGAAAGATAATACCCAAGCACGCTTTTTTCAAAGCGACTTAAGCTTTTCATAATTTTTTCGTCCATACCCCGATAACTTTCCTCAATTATAAACTTTTCTTCGGGATTTAAGGATGAATCGCCTTCAAGTACATCAATTACAGTACGTTTTTCACCGTTTTCCGCATTATCATACACAGGCCGGCTAAATGAAACGTAGTTGTTAAGCGGGATATGTTTCTGCCTGGTCGCGGATTTAATGGCTGTAATTATCTGCCGATTTATACACATTTCCGCAAACCCTTTAAACGAAGCTTCTCGCTCCGGTCTGTAATCCCTTATAGCTTTTACAAGCCCAATCATACCTTCTTGAATAATGTCCTCCTTATCGGCGCCTACCAAAAAATAACCTCTCGCCTTTGAAAGAACAATACATTTATACTTTGTGACAATATACTCAAAAGCATATTCGTCACTTTTAGCAAGCTCTATAAGCTCGTCATCGGACTTACCCTCATACCTCGCTTCAAACGCTTTTTCTGCCTCTGCCACGGCAAATTCCTCCTGAAGTAAAAATGTTGATAAATAGCACCGTTTGTCCACATTTTATACAAAAAAATTGTCACAGACAGAGCATAATTTTATATGATAGATATATTATATAATATTTTTTTCATTTTGTCAAGCTTTTTTTGTAATTTTTCACAAATTTACATTTTTCGACCATATATTTTTTCTTTACATTTTGTTTTTTTTGTGATAAAATATATTAAACACTCTTTAGGAGGTTCATATGGAATATAATCAGAATAAAATCAGAAACTTTTGTATTATCGCTCATATTGACCACGGCAAGTCAACTCTTGCCGATCGTCTTTTGGAGCATACAGGCTCGTGTTCCTCGCGTGATATGGAGGAACAGCTTCTCGATAATATGGAGCTTGAACGTGAAAGAGGCATAACAATAAAAGCGCGAGCCGTTAAGCTTGACTATAAAGCAAAGGATGGCACCGAATACACATATAATCTCATTGACACTCCCGGTCATGTCGATTTTAATTACGAGGTGTCGAGAAGCCTTGCCGCCTGCGAAGGCGCTGTTCTTGTTGTTGACGCCGCGCAGGGTATTGAAGCGCAAACCCTTGCGAACACATATCTTGCCGTAGAGCATAACCTTGAAATTGTACCCGTAATCAATAAAATTGACTTGCCGAGCGCAAGACCCGACTATGTAAAAAATGAAATTGAAGATGAAATCGGGCTTCCCGCGCAGGACACGCCGCTTATTTCAGCGAAAAACGATATTAACATAGACGCCGTTTTAGAGCAGATTAAAGAGCTGATTCCGCCTCCCGCCGGTGATGAAAACGCTCCTTTAAAAGCTCTCATATTCGATTCCGTTTATGACAGCTATCGCGGAGTTATTGTATATATAAGAATAAAAGAAGGCTCGGTAAGAGTAGGCGACCGTGTCCGTATGATGGCGCACGGCTCCGAGTTTGATGTTGTCGAAGTCGGCTATATGCGTCCACTCGGTCTTGAGCCGACAGACGTTCTTCGCGCCGGAGAAGTCGGCTATCTTACGGCAAGCATAAAAAATGTTTCCGAAACCTCCGTAGGTGACACGGTTACAATCGCCGGGAATCCAACCGCGGAGCCGCTTCCGGGATACCGTAAAGCCGTTCCCATGGTCTTTTCGGGAGTTTATCCCGCCGACGGCGCGAAATATCCCGACCTTCGTGACGCGCTTGAAAAGCTTCAGCTTAACGATGCTTCGCTTTCATTTGAGCCGGAAACCTCGGTGGCTCTCGGCTTCGGCTTCCGCTGCGGCTTTCTGGGACTTCTCCATATGGAAATAATTCAGGAGCGGCTGGAGCGTGAATATAATCTCGACCTTATAACCACGGCGCCGAGCGTTATATATAAAATAGGGCTTACAAACGGCACCGAAATTATGCTTGACAATCCCACAAATATGCCCCCGCCCGCAACAATTGCCTATATGGAGGAACCGGTTGTAAACGCGTCAATCATTACTCCGAACGAATATGTCGGAAACATTATGGAGCTTTGTCAGGAACGGCGCGGCATATACAAGGATATGAAATATATAAGCGGCGACCGCGCGGAACTGCACTACGACCTGCCGCTTAACGAAATAATTTACGACTTTTTCGATGCAATAAAGTCACGCACAAAGGGGTACGCTTCGTTTGACTATGAAATGAAAGGCTATATGCGTTCAAAGCTTGTTAAGCTTGATATTCTTTTAAACGGCGATATGGTTGACGCGCTTTCGTTTATTGTACACGAATCAAAAGCATATGCGCGCGCAAGAAAAATTGCCGAAAAGCTTAAAGACAATATTCCGAGACAGCTTTTTGAAGTGCCTATTCAGGCGGCAGTCGGCGGAAAAATTATTGCCCGCGAAACCGTCCGCGCCATGCGTAAGGACGTTCTCGCGAAATGCTACGGCGGCGATATAACAAGAAAGAAAAAGCTTCTTGAAAAGCAAAAGGAAGGTAAAAAACGTATGCGCCAGGTAGGCTCCGTTGCCGTTCCTCAGGAGGCGTTTATGGCGGTGCTGAAATTTGATGAGTAAGACATTGGTTTACACCTAACAGCTAATCTTCCTCATTGCTCCGATAAAGGAGGCATGGTTATAAATATGAAAGGCTTATACATTCACATACCCTTCTGCGTGTCAAAATGCTTTTACTGTGACTTTAATTCCTATGCGGGTAAACTATACCTTGCGGAGCCGTATGTAGGCGCCGTTTTAAAAGAAGCGCAGCGCTTTTCAGGCTGTGAAATCAATACGGTTTATATAGGCGGCGGAACGCCTACCGCACTCCCCTGCCCCGAAATCACACGGCTTATATCGGGCATAAAAAAAATATTTAAAATTTCGGCGGACGCCGAATTTACCGTTGAAATGAATCCCGGAACCGCTGACGGAGATTATCTTAAAGCCCTGAAAGCTCTTGGCGTAAACCGAATCAGCATGGGCGCCCAAAGCTTTGACGATACCCTTCTTAAAAAAATAGGGCGCATCCACCGCTCAGATGATATTTTTACGGCTGTCCGGCTATGCAAAGAAGCCGGTTTTGAAAATTACAGCCTTGACCTTATGTTTTCTTTGCCCGGACAAACGCTTGCCGTATGGGCGGACACTATTAAAAAAGCCGTTTCGCTGAAGCCCTCTCATATTTCGGCGTATGGGTTAAAAATCGAACCGGGTACGCCTTTTTACGAAAGAGGCGTGAAGCCGCTTCCCGACAGCCTTGACCGTGAAATGTACCACCTCGCAACAGATTTTTTTAAATCACACGGCTTAAATCAATATGAAATATCAAATTTCGCGATACTCGGCAAAGAAAGCCGTCATAATCTTAAATATTGGCATTGCGAGGAATATATAGGGCTCGGAGCAGGGGCGCACGGTTTTATCTCGGATAACGGCAAAAAAATACGCTACTCAAATATAAAAGCTGTTGAAAGCTATATTAATAAAATCGGCGAAACAGGAAACGCCGTAAGCGAAAAAAACATTTTAACTGAAAATGACATAAAAACCGAAAAAATAATTATGGGACTGCGCCTGACCGAAGGAGTACCGCAGGAGCTTATCCCTGAAGAAAAAGCCGCTTTTTATATAAAAAACGGCTTTATGAAAAAAAATCTTAATCGTGTCAGCTTTACCGAAAAGGGTTTCGACGTTTCAAACACGATACTCAGCGATTTAATATAAAAGCATAAGCTGTATGAATAGGAATAACGATGCGGGTAAACCGCGCCCGTCAGGAAGAAAAACACTGTTCACGCAGGTTACGCGAAGGTAATAATGTGAAGTTTTAACTTGGTAGGGGCGGATATTATCCGCCTGCTGTTTATTTAAGCCTTTTATCCGATTTTGCAGAGGCTCGCGTTCCGACACTCTGGAAAACCTGCACCAAAAGGATAAGCAGTACAACCGCCGCCAGCATCACAAGATATTTATATCTGTAATAACCGTAATTTATGGCGATTTTACCAAGCCCGCCGCCGCCTATTATACCGCTCATCGCGGAATAGCCGAGTATCGTTGTTATTGCGATTGTGGCATTTGAAATAAGTGACGGTACGCTTTCGGGAATCATTACCTTAATAATTATCTGCAAAGGCGAGGCTCCCATACTCTGCGCCATTTCAATAATATTTGGGTTTACTTCCCTCAGACTGCTTTCCGCAAGCCTTGCCACAAAAGGAAAGGCGGCAATAACAAGCGGCACAATGGAAGCGGTCGTTCCGACCGTTGTTCCTACAATCAGCCTTGTAAGCGGAAATACCATAATCATAAGTATCAGAAACGGAACCGAGCGAAGCAGATTAATTATAAGCCCCAGCACGTGCATAACTCCGCCCGGAAGCGGCATAACGCCGTTTTTTTCGCCCGCGACAAGAAGTACACCGAGCGGCAGACCGATTACTATCGCGAAAAGCGTGGCAAGAACCGTTACATAAAGCGTTTCCCACGTCGCGAAAAGAAAATCCGTCCTCAAAATTTCCCACGTTTCCTTCAAAACTTCCGGCGATAACAGCTTATCAAACATCTGCTTTCACCTCCTCCGCGATAACATCAGGCACGCTGTTTATGTAATCGGCGGCAGCCTTGACTTTTTCACTTCCGCCGGCTACGCCGAGATTCATAACGCCATAAACCTTTCCTCCTATTGTTTTTGTGGAGGCGGATAAAATATTTGCCGCAACGCCTATATCAATCGCCATTTGTGATATAAGCGGTTTGCTTGCCGCTGCGGCACCGTTAAACACAATCCTTACCGGGGTTTCATCGGGGTTATCCGGCACAATAATATTTTCACCTTCGGGTAAAACGAGCTTTTTCGCCGCTTCCGAACGAGGATTTGCGAAAATGTTTGCCACCTCGCCTTCCTCAACAACCGTTCCGTTATCGAGAATAGCGACTTTTGAGCATATTTCCTCAACCACACTCATCTGATGCGTAATAACAACAATTGTAATACCCGTTTTTTGGTTTATCTCTTTGAGAAGATTAAGAATGGAATGTGTCGTTTTCGGGTCAAGCGCGCTTGTCGCTTCATCACAAAGAAGCACTTTCGGGTTTGTTGTAAGAGCTCTCGCAATGGCTATTCTCTGCTGCTGTCCTCCTGAAAGCTGGGCGGGATAAGCGTTTGCCTTGTCGGGAAGCCCTACAATATCAAGAAGCTCTGCGGCACGCTTTTTTGCGTCCTCTTTTTTAACTCCCGAAAGCTCAAGCGGAAAACATATGTTTTTAAGGCACGTTCTTTGCATAAGAAGGTTAAAGCCCTGAAAAATCATTGTCACATTACGGCGTACACTGCGCAATTCCTTTTCGGAAAGAGCACCTATATCCGTGCCGTCAATCACAACGCTGCCTTCCGTCGGTCTTTCAAGCATATTTATGCAGCGCACAAGCGTGCTTTTTCCCGCTCCGCTCATGCCGATTATACCGTAAATATCGCCGCTTTCTATTGTGATATTAACATTTTTCAGCGCTTCAACTTTTTTGCCGTCGAGCTCAAAAGTCTTGCACAGATTTTTTATTTCAATCATACGATTACCCCAAAATCAGATGTTTTTTATTTTTTTATTAAGTCCAGCGACGTCTGTTTGCCACCGTATATACCCATAGGCTCAACGTGAATAATCGCTGCCGAAACAATGTGAGTGCCGTTTTCCTTGTTGAAATCCTCAAGATACGGATAATGCTGGAAATAGTTCGCGTCAATTTCTCCGCTTTCCACAACATTATTGGGCTGAACATAATCCGTAAATTCTTTAATATCAAGCGTGATATTCTTTTCTGCGAGAATTTCCTTTACAACAGCTAAAATTTCTGCGTGTGGTGTCGGCGAAGCGGCAACGGAAATTTTTTCACCCGCAATAGCGTCATAATTAACCGATGTGTCAAAACCGTCACCGGGATTTTCAACCGTACTTACAACGGCACCGTCATATTTTCCGGCGATGAAGTCAGCAACCTTTTTGCTTTCAAGAGCGGCAACAAGCGCTTTTATCTTATCCGTATTTTCTTTTCCTTCCTTGACGGCAAGTATATTTCCGTAAGCGGAAGATGAGCCTTCAATCGCGAGCGAATCCTTTACGGGGTTAATTCCCGCTTCAATTGCGTAGTTTGAATTAATTACAGCATAATCAACGTCCTTAAGCACATTCGGAAGCTGCGCCGCCTCAACCTCGTTAAACTTAATGTTCATCGGGTTTTCTTCAATGTCCTTAACGGTGGCGGTTATTCCCGCACCGGATTTAAGCTTAATTATGCCCTGTTCTTCAAGAAGAAGCAACGCTCTTGCTTCATTTGTTGTGTCATTAGGTACGGCAATTGTTATACCTTTGCTTCCTCCGCAAGCAGAAAGAGCAAGCATTGCCGCCAGCACAAGCGCAAATACCAATACGGATTTTAATACTTTTTTCATTTTCAAAATCACCTTTCATAAAAACTTTTGCCGATAAAACCAATAGTTTTTACGGCATTTATCTCTCTTTTAAAAAATAAAAAGATATGTTTTTATTTTACCATTTTATTCATTTTTTGTCAAGCTTTTTTAAATTTGTTCTTTACATTAAAGCTTTTTTGTTGTAAAATATATATGGAGGCTGAAAAACAATGAAGGAAAAAATCCGTTTGTTTGCGAAATCTCTTGGTATTACCGAATTTGGAGTAACCTTAACTGCTGCGAATAAAACCGTTCTTGTGTTTTTGTTTCCCTACTACTGCGGCAACAAAAAAGGAAATATATCACTTTACGCGAGAAGCCCGGATTATCATTTAATCGTAAAAAAATATCTTGAAAAAATTGCCGGATATATTAAAAGTCTTGAAATAAATATTTCCTGTGAAATATACTGCGATAACAATTCTCTTGGCGAAAGGGAGCTTGCATACACGGCAGGGCTTGGTTTTTACGGCAAAAATCGTATGCTTATAAATCCAACATACGGCTCATATTTTTTTATAGGCTGCGTTATATGCGACGGGCTGATACTTAAAGCAGACACACCGCTTAATAAAATTTGTGCCGGCTGCGGAATGTGTATAAAAAATTGTCCCGGCGATGCGCTTTCCGAAAACGGTTTTGATATAACAAAATGCGCAAGCGAGCTTTCTCAAAAAAAGGGTGAGCTTACCGAAGCGGAAAAACAAATTATTTTAAAAAGCGGGTTTTTATGGGGCTGTGATATATGCCAGAATGTATGTCCGCACAACAAAAATATCAAACTCACACCAATTGCGGATTTTAAGGAAAACCTTATTTTTTCTCTTCCCGAAGATGATATTGTCAGTCTTTCGGGACGCGCGTTTTTAAAAAAATACACGGGCAGAGCTTTTACCTGGCGCGGAAAAAATGTACTGTTAAGAAATATAAAAATAAAGACAGAAAGGATATCGGATAATGGAAATCAAAATAACAACACCTCTTACAAAAGATAAAGTACACTCGCTTAAAGCCGGAGATAACGTGCTTTTAAGCGGCACTATATATACGGCGCGTGACGCCGCGCATAAAAAGATATGTGAAGCAATCTCAAAACGTGAAGAGCTTCCCTTTGATTTAAAAAACAGCGTTATATATTATGTCGGTCCATGCCCGGCAAAGCCCGGTGAGATTATCGGCTCCTGCGGTCCCACAACAAGCGGTCGTATGGACGCATACGCTCCCACTCTCATTTCTCTCGGTGAAACAGGTATGATAGGAAAAGGCGAACGCTCGCAGGAGGTTTACGCGGCAATGCGTAATTACGGCGCTGTATATTTTGGAGCAATAGGCGGCTGCGGAGCTTTAATCGCGAGCTGCGTAAAAAGCGTTAAAGAAATTGCGTATCCCGAACTTTTAAGCGAATCGGTAAAACAGCTTGAAGTTGAAGATTTTCCCCTTGTGGTTATTGCAGATTGTTTTGGCAATTCACTTTATAAAAAGTTTTAACACTACGCTTGAAAATTATCTTTTTGTTTAAAAGAGCTGCAAGGCATTCCGCCTTGCAGCTCAACCTGATGACAAAGTCATCAGGTTGAGCAGAAGCTGAGAAACGAAGGTATATTTCGTCCTTTAAATCTCGTCGGCGTACATAGGTACGGTAGAGGTTTAAAGGATGGAAAGCAAGCAGCGGCGCGGCTTTA
>CACZWD010000031.1 GCA_902784805.1 uncultured Ruminococcus sp.
TGGACAGCGTCATTGTTTTCGGCGGTTTCCGAGACTTTTTCAGCATCATTTACATCGGAAGTGGTTTCGGGATTTTCACCGTTAAATGCGCGCTCAAACTGTTCACCGTCAAGTTTTTCAAATTCAAGAAGCGCAGCGGAAACGTTTTCAAGCTTATCGTCATTGTCACGAAGAAGCTGTAAGGTTTCTTCATAAGCTTTATTAATGATTTCACGTACAAGGTCGTCAATTTCAGCCGCAACCGATTCACTGTAATTTTTAGCCTGTGTCCATTCTTTACCCAGGAATACTTCATCGTTTGGAGAGCCGTAAGCAATAGGACCGAAACGCTCACTCATTCCGTAGCGCATAATCATTTTTCTTGCAATATCCGTAGCACGCTCAATATCGTTTGACGCTCCCGTGCTTATATCGCCAAGCTTAAGCTGCTCCGCAGCACGTCCGCCAAGCAAAACCTTAATTTCATCAAGCATACCGTTTTTGGTATGATAGGATTTATCTTCGGTAGGTATGTGCATGGTATAACCGCCGGCAAGACCTCTCGGAATAATCGAAACCTCGTGAACGGGGTCCTGCGAGGGAAGAAGTCTTGTGATAATCGCATGTCCCGCCTCGTGAATCGCCGTAAGGCGTTTTTCTTTGTCCGTCATAATTCTTGATTTCTTTTCGTTACCCATAACAACCTTCATAAGCGCTTGCTGAATATCCGTCATATCAATAAGCTTCTTTCCTGCGCGAACGGCAAGAATAGCAGCTTCGTTTAACAGATTTTCAAGGTCTGCGCCCGTAAAGCCTGCCGTGGTTTTGGCGATTGTGGCAAAGCTTACGGAAGGAGCAAACTTTTTGTTTCTTGCGTGAACTTTTAAAATTTCCTCTCTGCCTTTAAGGTCGGGCACGTTTACAACCACCTGTCTGTCAAAACGACCGGGACGCATAAGCGCGGGGTCAAGTATATCGGGGCGGTTTGTCGCCGCGATAATGATAATGCCCGAATTAGCGCCGAAACCGTCCATTTCAACAAGAAGCTGGTTTAAGGTCTGTTCACGTTCGTCATTGCCGCCGCCTATGCCGGCACCTCTGTGTCTGCCGACAGCGTCAATTTCGTCAATAAATATAACGGCGGGAAGGTTTTTCTTTGCCTGTTCAAAAAGGTCTCTGACTCTCGAAGCGCCCACACCGACAAACATTTCCACAAAATCCGAACCTGAAATTGAGAAAAACGAAACACCCGCTTCACCCGCGACGGCTTTCGCGAGAAGTGTTTTACCTGTTCCCGGAGGGCCGACAAGAAGCACGCCTTTCGGGATTCTCGCGCCAATATCGGTATATTTTTTCGGGTTTTTAAGGAACGCGACAATTTCTTCAAGGTCTTGTTTTTCCTCATCAGCGCCCGCAACATCGGCAAACGTAAACACTTTGTCCTTTTCGTTCATCATTCTGGCTCTGCTCTTGCCAAAGCTCATGGCACCGCCCGCACCGCCCTGCTGGCGGAACATCATAAACCAGAAAAGCGCAAGTATGAGAATCGGGAAAATATATGGGATAACATACTGCCACCATGATATTGTTTCAAGCTTGAAGTCAACCGAAAGCCCGTTTTTAAGAGCTTTTTCTTTTATATCCGCAGAGGACAAATAAAAAGCGTATTCGGCAGACGGAACTTTAACCTCATAACTTTTATTGTCTTTAAGCGTTGCGGTAATTTTATTGTTTTCTATAACAACCGCGGAAAGCTTTCCGTCATCAAGGTCCTGCATAAAATCGGAATAAATTTTTGTTTCGGTTTCTTTCGGTATAGATACCATATATTGGTAGAGCGCGAACGCGATAAGAAACAGAACAAGATAAATACCTAAACTTTTAAAATGTTTTTTCAATACTGTGTCCTCCTGTTATATTAGTTATTATCGGCATAAACTTCGGGTTTTAAAATACCGATGTATGGCAAATTTCTGTATTTCTGGTCATAATCAAGACCGTAGCCCACAACAAATTCGTCGGGAATTTCAAACCCTATGTAATCAACCTTTACTTTTGTTACACGTCTTGAAGGCTTGTTTAAAAGAGTGCATATGCGTACATCTTTTGCGCCCCGGAGCGCGAAAAGCTTGATAAGATGAGCAAGCGTGTTGCCGCTGTCAACAATATCTTCAACAATAAGCACGTGCCTCCCTTTGACGTTTATATCCGTATCTTTTTTTATTTGTACGCTTCCGGTGCTTGTTGTCCCCGAATAATAGCTCGATACCGAAATATAATCAAGCGTAACGGGAAAATCAAGCTCCCGCACAAGGTCGGCGGAGAGCATCGCGCCGCCTTTTAAAACGGTTATGACTATAAGGTCGTCACTTTTGTAGTTTTGTGAAATTTCGGCAGCAAGCTCCTTTACTCTTTCAAGTATTTCCTCCTTTGTGTATATTATTTTTTCGATTTCTTCATTCATATATTACATTCCTTCCGTATGTTTTATTACTAAATATTTTTCGGCGCCGGCTTTTGCTGTGCCGTCGGCAGCGCCAAAGCCCTGAACCCATACGGGCTCACCGTCAAAATCGGCGATGATATAGGCATCGCGCATGTCACGCTCGATTTTATTGTTTATAAAAAGCTCTTTAAGCCGTCTTGTCATACCGCCCAGAACAATTTTATCGCCGTCCCTGCGGCTTCGCAGAGTGACGGTTTTAACATTGTTTAAGCCGAGAGCAAGACAGCCTGTCGGGCATTTGTTTTCAATTGAAAATTCGAAGCCGTTTAAATTAATTATTTCGCCGCTTTTTAATGTATATTCAAATTTTTCGGCTTTCGTGAAATTTTTAAGTTTAGTTTTTCCGTAAGCTTTAATAAGCTGCACACCGCCGCCTAAATCCGCGCGGCAGCTTTCACGGCTGCCGGCAAGTATTTTTTCGGCAGCAAATACGCTTTTGCTCGTTATTTCCGTATTTAACCCCGCGCTTTCAAGCATTTTTTTAAGTATCAGCGGGTAAAGCGCCTTATCGGCGTTTTTAAAATCCGCAGTTAAAATTTCACCGTTTTTTATATTAATGGCATCAACCGATTTTTGCATAAACGAAAGCGTATCGTTCGCGTTTGAGGCAAGCCTTGAAAGCGCGCTTGTTACCGAAGGATTAATTTCTTTAAGGAGAGGCAGCACCTTATGACGGTATTTGTTACGGGTGTATCTGTCGTCAAGGTTTGTGCTGTCGGTTATAAATTCAAGCCCCTTTTCGGTGCAGTAAGCTTCAATTTCCTGCCTTGAAAGGCAAAGAACAGGTCTTATAATATTATCTCTTTTTGGTTCTATGCCGCAAAGCCCCGTTACGCCGCAGCCGCGGGTGATATGCATAAGCACGGTTTCGGCGTTATCGTCAAGGTTATGCGCCGTCGCGATAAGATTCGCGCCGTATGCCTTTGCAAGCTCATCAAAAAAGCTGTATCTTGCCCGTCTGCCGGCGTCCTCCTCCGAGATGCCGAGCTTTTTTGCAAGCAGCGGCACGTCAACGGATTTTGAGATAAAAGCAATACCGTATTTTTCGCAAAAGGCTTTGCAGTGCATTTCGTCACGCAGAGCCTCTTTACCGCGTATCATATGATTGAGATGCGCGCATATAAGACTTATTTGAAGCTCCGCGGCAAGCGTCCGCAAAATAAATACCATGGCGGCAGAATCCGCGCCGCCCGAAAAGCCGCAGATAATTTTGCTGCCCTCGGATATTAAGTTGTTTTTGCGGATAAACCGCAAAGCTTTTTCTTCGGCAAATAAAAGCAAGGTTTTATCCTCCGTTATATTCAGAATGAGCAACGCTTACAAAGGTTGTGGTTTCGCCGTTCCACATAAGCGGAATGGTTTCGGTCGGACCGTTTCGGTGTTTTGCGACTATAAGCTCCGCAAGGTCTTTGTTTTCAACGGTTTCATCATAATAGCCGGGACG
The DNA here is from genome assembly GCA_902784805.1 of uncultured Ruminococcus sp. GTDB lineage: Bacteria > Bacillota > Clostridia > RUG12999 > RUG12999 > RUG12999. The sequence continues at coordinate 3,930 of CACZWD010000031.1, forward strand.
GTGTATAAACATTACGATATCGGCGTCCTGCTCAATAGCTCCCGATTCACGCAAATCGCTTAATTGTGGCTTGTTGCCCGTCCTTGAGGTTGTCGCGCGTGAAAGCTGTGAAAGCGCCATAACAGGCACGTTCAGCTCTTTTGCGAGGATTTTTAAAGAACGTGATATTTCCGCAATCTCCTGCTGGCGGCTGTCCGATTTTTTGCCGCTTTGCATAAGCTGAAGATAGTCGATAACAATAAGTCCAAGCCCGCGTTCAAGCTGCAGCTTGCGGCATTTGGCGCGGATTTCGGTAACGGTAATGCCGGGAGTATCGTCAATATAAAGCGGCGCTTGCGATACCCTGCCGATAATTCTCGCAATCTGCGGCCAGTCGTCACCGCTAAGGTTTCCGCTTCGGATTTTATCGCCGTCAATATGCGCTTCGGACCATATAATCCTGTTGCCGAGCTGCGGCGCCGACATTTCAAGGTTAAATACCGCAACGGTTTTGCCTTCACGAATTGAAGCGTGCTGAGCTATATTCATAGCAAGACTCGATTTACCCATGGCAGGTCTCGCGGCAAGAATAATAAGGTCGGAGGGCTGAAGCCCCTTTGTAAGATTATCAAGGTCACGAAGCCCTGTCGATAAGCCTGAAATCCTGCCGCGGTTTTTACTGTTTTTTTCTATTGTTTCAAAGGTGTCAACCATTACGTCGCTGACATGAGCAATACCCGATGAGGTTTTTTGCTGTATTATGCTCGATACAAGTTTTTCGGCATTATCAAGAAGATAGGATATATCTTTTTCCTCATTGAAAGAGCCGCTTGCTATTGTATCGCCTGCCTTAAAAAGGCTGCGCCTTACCGCAAGGTCTTTAACTATGCCGATATACGCCTTTAAGTTTTCTGTTGTCGGAAGCGAAATCGCAAGGTTTGCAAGATAGTTATAGCCGCCGATTGCCGTTAAAGAATCGCCGAGCTGAGTGGAAACCGTAACGATATCAACAGGCTCGCCGCGCTCATAAAGCGATACCATCGCAGCAAAAATAGATTTATGCTGAGAAAGATAAAATTCATCTTCTTTTAAGTTTTCAACAACAGTTCCGAGGCAATCGGCATTTACAAAAACCGAACCGAGAACAGCTTGTTCCGCTTCGTTACTGTAAGGAAGCTGACGAAGATATTCAGTTGTTTCGTTTTTTTCGTTTGCCATAGCCAAAATCCCTTTCTTTAAAGGTTTATTTTGCTTCCGTAACGCTTACCGAAAGCTGTGCCGTAACGTCTGCGTGAATTTTTATTTTAACTTTTATGGCGCAGATGGATTTTATAGGCTCATCAAGCACAATTTTTTTCTTATCGACAACAATATGCTGCTGCATTTTAAGCGCGTCAGCAATATCGGCGCTTGTAATTGAGCCGAAAAGCTTGCCGTTTTCGCCGCATTTTGCCGCAAGCTCAACCTTTGCGGCATTGATTTTTTCGGCAAGCGCTTTGGCTTCTTCAAGCTCTTTTTGTTTGTGGTAAGCGGCAGCGTCCCGCTGACCTTTCATTGCGTTTACAGCGTCCTTTGTCGCAAGGGTTGCAAGCTTTCTCGGAAGGAGAAAATTCCTCGCGTAGCCGTCGCTGACCTTTATAAGGTCGCCTTTTTTGCCCTGACCTTTTACATCCTGTGTTAAGATTACTTCCATTTTTTATCAAATCCTTTCATTCAGCCTTGTTTGTCCTGTTCAAAATATTCGTCAATTGCCTTTTTAAGACTTTCCTCGGGTGCTTCACTTCCGTCTGTCGGAAGCTGAGTTGCCGCCATGCTTGCGTGACCGCCGCCGCCTATTTTTTCAAGTATGAACTGTACGTTTATATTACCGAGCGACCTTCCGCTTATATGAGCCGTTTCACCCATATTGCAAATTACAAATGAAGCGGTAATGCCGTCAATTTCAAGCAAATCGTCCGCCGCGGTGGCGGCAATGACTATATTATCCGTATTGCCGCTGTCGGTGGGCGAAAAAGACGAAATGGCAATATTTTTTCTGTAAACATAATGGCGCTCGACAATTCCGCTTCTTGTGGCATAGCTTTCAAGGTCGTTCTGGAAAAGCTGTTTTGTGCTGAGCGTATCAACACCGATTTTTTTAAGATATGCCGCCGCTTCAAAAGTCCTTGTTCCCGTGCGGAAGGTAAAGCCGTTTGTATCTATTACAATGCCCGCGTAAAGCGCTTCCGCGACAGCTTCGTCAATGCAGGCGCCGTCACCCACAAAACGCAGAATTTCGGTTACCATTTCACATGCCGAAGAAGCGGACGGTTCAAGAAACGTAAACTGGCATTTGCTTTTGTCTATTCTGCTTTCGCTCATTCTGTGATGGTCGATAGCAATGACCTTGCTTATTTTGCCTAAAATATCTTTATTTTCAAGAAGCTCGGGTATAAAAACGTCAACAACAGTCAAAAGAGTTTGCGGCGTTATCATTTCAAGAGCGGCGCTTCCGGGAATTATCCAGTCGGAAACATCAAGCCCGTTTTGCCCAAGTCTTTCGGTCATACGTATGCTCGATTTTGTTTCGCGGTCAAGTACAATGTACGCTTCCGAACCGAGATATCTGTAAGCACGGCAGAGAGCTACAGATGAGCCGAAGCTGTCAATATCGGCATTGGTATGCCCCATAATCAGCACGACATCCGCCTGACTTAAAAAGTCATTTAAGCTATCGGCAAAGATACGGGGTTTAAGCCGTGTTTCGTTTGGTCTTTCAAGCACGTCACTGCCGTAATAAGTGTTGTTGCCGGAGTTGTCACGGACAACAACCTGATTGCCGCCTCTGCCCATAGCGGTATCTGACGCAATACGCGCGAGATACGCGTTTTCCGCAAGAGTTTCTCCGCCTATGCCGATACCTATGCTTAAAGTAAAAGGTATTCTGTTTCCGAGATGAACCGAACGCACCTGTTCCAAAATATCAAAACGTTTTTTCGCGTATTCAAGAAAATATTTATATTCAAAAATAAATATATATTTATCCGATTCGTATTTTTTAAGTATTCCGTGAGAGGCGTTTGCCCATTCAGATATGGTTTTTTCAAGAGTTGCGGTAATAACGGGCAGACTCTCGTCGGGAGAATGTTCAAGCACTGATGAGTAATCGTCAATAATAATTGTAGCGTAACACATACGGCTGCCTTCATAGGCGATTTTAAGCTTTTTAAAATCTGTCGTTTCGACAAAATAAAGTATGGCGAAAATATCTCCCGAACCCGTATCGGTCTGCATCGAAAAGATATTATAGTTTTTGCCGTTAAGCTCGACTTCAACACCGCCGAGATTTCCCTGGTTTACAACATCACCGATATCAAACTGACCGTCAAGCAGCTCTGTTACCGACATATCGAAAAGGTTATCGTTTTCAAAAAGCTCTCCGAAAACATCATTATACCATACAATTGTGTTATCCATGTGAATAGTTACAAGCGGAAGCGGAAATTTTATAAGGGAGCTTGTCGCTGTCGCGTTTGTTATAAAAGAAAGATTTTTAATGTATCCGAGCAGCTCTTTTTCCCTTGTGTTTTCTTTGTATATGATATATACCGTTATGCCGATTCCGAAAAGATATTCAAGTATCGCGAGAGGAATATTACCCATACCGAGAGTTAATGTCGCGAAGAGAAACAAAACAACAATAACCACGCCTATACTGCTTGTAAGCAGCTTTCGCAAGGGAGCTCGATTGAGTTTGTTATTCATTACGTTTCACACCTTTCTGAGGTACCTTAAAAAACATTTATTCCGCGGGAGGTAAAGGTTTTCCGCGAATATGCCTGTAGTCAAAGAGTATATCCGAAACCCCTGTAATAAAAAAGCCCATATATATTAATTGAGGAATTACAAATGAAAAAGCTGTTCCGAACAGAATATATATTATAAGCCTTAAAAAAGAGGCGGATATTCTTTTTCTTAAATAATAGTCGGCAACGGAAACGCCGCAAACAAAAACATATGCGAAAACAATAAAAAATATGTTCATCGCGAAATACATACCTTGTCCCTCCGAAAAAAGTCCGATTACGGAAACAAGCATAATAATCAGAACCGAACGGGGCGCATATATTTCCGAGAAGGATATAACGGGCGAAGCTTTACCGTTTTTATATACCCGCAGTTTTACGCACATTATAATTACAAATGCGGCGCCGCAGGAAAAAATTATAAGCGTTGCAGGGACAAGAATGTTTGTAAACTTTGCTACGGTTTCAAGAATATCGTTTACAAGCTTTGTTGTTTTTTCGTCACCGGACATACCGTAAAGGGCAAGAGCGTTTCCAAGATTGCTTTTCATAATTTTTAGCATCTCATTTGATGCGTCTTCAAACATATTTGAGCCGTTTTCAAGATAATATGAACGGTAAATCCATACCCACTTCGCTATGAAACAGACCCCACCCGAAACCGTAAGCACACTGAGAGTCAGTTTTTTTCTGAAGCCTGTTCCTATAACCGCGCCGGGCAAAAGCCCGCCGAGAAGGAAAGAAAGACTGCACACACTACCGCTTTTGCAGCATATTCCGAGCGCGATTGCCGAGAAAATAAGCGGCTGAATAAAATACCCTTCCGCGATTGCCGACGCTATGCACACACCGGACACAAGGAATATAAGCGAGAAGCTGCTTTCGGCATAAATCACACCCGATAACAATATAAGAAGTGAATAAAAGAAAATTTTTCTTCTCAAAACGGATTTGCCTCCTTTAACGTTACAACCGAGGATATAATGTTTTTTCTGCCGAATTTGTCAAAATCCACGCTTAAAACTGTCATATCACCGCTTACAGTGACGGAATTAACCGTTCCGTCACCAAACTTTTTGTGAACAACGCGGTCACCTTTGTTAAATGTTATTCCGCCGTTATTTTCACGCTGAACGAAGGTTTTAAGAGACTGCGCTTTTGAAAAATCGGGTTTTGCCGGGTTTCCGGAATATGAAGCGGCAAATTTCGCGAAGGATACGCCGCTTGCGCGTTCAAGCTTTTCTATATCCGAATCAAAAGCGTCGGGAGCAGGCTCGCTGACATCGTCAAGCAGGTTTTCGGGTATTTCTTTTATAAACCTCGAAACGGGATTGTAGCTTGTTTTTCCGTATGTCATACGCCTGCCCGCGCAGGTAAGAAAAAGCTTTTCTTTCGCTCTTGTAACCGCAACATAGCAAAGACGGCGTTCTTCCTCAATTTCCTTTTCGTCTTCAACATATCCTCTTATTGAAGGAAAGAGAGTTTCCTCAAGACCGACAACAAACACAACGGGAAACTCAAGCCCTTTGCTTGTGTGCACGGTCATAAGCGTCACGCCCGCGTCATCTTCCATTTCATCAATACCGGAAACAAGGGCTATTCTTTCAAGGAAGTCGCCTAAAGTATATGGCTCGTCACCGTTTTGCTCCTCAAGCTCTGCCGCCATATTTACAAGCTCGCCGATATTTTCAAGCCTTGAAGCGCATATATCTTCGCCTTCTTTTATATATTCCGATTTAAGGTCGGCGGTTTCGGCAATATATTTAATAAGCTCCGCAACAGGGTTTTCGGCTGCAAAGCTCAAAAAGCTCTGAACAAGCTTCGCAAAAGCCGTAAGACCGTTTCTTGCGCGTTTAATGCTTTCATAGTTATCACAATTTTTGATAATATCAAAACAACTTTTTCCGGTTTGCGCGGAAAGGTTTTCAATCATATCAACCGTAGTTTGCCCTATGCCTCTTTTTGGTAAATTTATAATACGGCGGAGGCTTATGACATCACTCGGATTTAAAAGGACTCGCATATACGCAAGCATATCTTTAATTTCCTGCCTTTCATAAAACCGAAGGCTTCCTACGATTTTATAAGGAATCCCAAGCCGCATCAGAGCTTCCTCAAAGATACGTGACTGGGCATTTGTGCGGTAAAGAACGGTAAAATCGGAATATTTTCTGTCGTCCTCAACCGCCAGCCGTTCGATGGTATCAGCAACATAATACCCTTCCGCGAAATCACTTTCACAGCGGTTATAAGTAACCTTTTCACCGCCGAAACGGTTTGCCCGAAGCTCTTTGTCAAAGCGGTATTTGTTGTTTTTGATTATGCTGTTGGCAACCTCAATAATGCTGTCAAAGCTACGGTAATTGCGGTTAATTGTGAGGCATCTCGCGTTTTTGCCGAGATTCATTATATGGTCAATATTCGCCCCGCGCCAGCCGTAAATCGACTGGTCATCGTCACCGACAGCGCAAAGATTTTTACAGTTTCCCGAAATGATATCGACAAATTCGTATTGAGCATCGTTGGTATCCTGAAACTCATCAACAATAACTTGTTTAAACCTCCCCGAAAGCTTTTCGGCGATATCGGGGTTGTCTTTAAGTATGGTCACGGTATGGTTTATAATATCGTCAAAATCAAGTGCGTTCATTTCTTTAAGCCTTTGCTGATAGAGCGAATACACCTCCGCGATTTTCATTTGCTTATAGTTTCCGGAGGCTTCGTTTTCAAATTCCTTAGGCGTCATCATGGTGTTTTTACAGCCGCTTATTATATTAAGAAGGTATGCGGGCGTAAATTCTTTTTCATTAAGGTCAAGCTGCTTTACGCAGGATTTAATAAGCGATTTCGCGTCATCTGTGTCATATATTGTAAAATTACCGTTAAAACCGTCAAGCCTGTCTATGTATCTGTGAAGGATTTTGATACATATTGAGTGAAAAGTACCAACCCATATATCCTCGGCGCCGCTGCCGACCATCCCGCATATGCGCTCTTTCATTTCGTTTGCCGCTTTGTTCGTAAAGGTTACGGCAAGCAAGCGGTATGGCGGTATGGGATTATTCGCGATATATTTTACAAAATCCGAAGCGACCGCGCCCGGAGCTTCCATAAGGGTTAAAATATTTTCGTCAACACCGTCCGGAAGACTTTCAGAGTCTGTATAAGCGTCGCCGTATTTTATAAGGTAGGCAATTTTATTGACAACAGTAGTGGTTTTTCCTGTCCCGGCACCTGCGCGCAAAATAAGCGCCGAGCTGCCGTAAGGCGCAAAAACCGCTTGCTTTTGCTCTTTATTAAGCCTTGAAAATTCATTTTCAAGAAGCAGCTTTTTCGCTCTGTTAAATCTATCAAGCATAAAAATCTCCCTATCTGTTTACACAACAAGTATTCAAAAAAGCAAAGCAGTTTTCGGAAAAAACAGGGGTAACGTTGCCGAGTTTTTTTGAATTGTATATAATGGTTTCATTTTCAAAATAAAGCGGTATATGCGGGCAAGAGTTTCTGAAATCGCTTTGAAGCTTTGCTGGAAAATCTGATTTTACATAGCTTTCCTTTGCCGCGCTCAGCAAAAGAGAATCCGTCTTTTCGGAAGAATATCCTCCATAGTTCAGCGTTCCTCCACTATCTATAAGAGACGAAATGTCCATATCGCCGCTTAAAACGGTACTTCCTATAAACATATCAAAATCGCGCTCTTTAAGAGCATTAATATATGTTTCAAAATCAACCTTTATAACTCGCGCGCCTATTCCCAAGCCTTCAAGAGATTTACTTATGCTGTCGGCAACAAGAAGGCGGGTATTGTTTTCTTCGTTTACGAGAATTGTAAAATCAAGAAAAAGCTTTTCATCGTCATCTTTTATATATGCTTTCCCCAATTCTGTTTTTTTCAATCCGGCTGCCTTTGCGTTTTCCTCAAAAGTTTTAGGGTTTTCCTCTGACAAATAGCAGAAACTGTTTGGATTAAAAGGTACATCACAGACGGAAATATAATTGCCGAAAAGTGATTCCACAGCTTTGGTCTGCAAAATTGCCGAGGCTATAAGCCTCCTTACTTCGGGCTTGCCAAGCAACCTGTTTTCCGTGTTAAGCCCCAAAAATGTATATTTGTTTGTATATGACGGCGCATAGTCGGAATTTTCATTTAAAGATACTTTACCCGCAGTTTCATGATTTATTTTTATAAAATCGGTAATACCTGCGCTGAAAGCCGTGTATGCAGCCTCAATATCGGGTAAAATATTTAAAACCACCTCGTCGGCATATGGATTTGTTATTTTGCTGTCGGTATTTTTTTCAAGCACGAGCGCGCTTTTGCTGTCATAATCTTTCACTTTAAAGCCACCTGTGCCGATAGGCATATATTTTGACGCATGGTCTGCCATATTGCCGCGCTCGTATTTTAATATCGGAAATGTTAAAAGCGCTGCGGCTCCGCTGCTCGGTCGGGAAAATTTAAAGATAACAGTGTTTTCGTCGGGTGCGCTTATGCCGGACACAAGCTCGCTTATCACATTATGGCAATAAATTTCTTCAAGCGAAAGTATGCTTTTTACAGTATAAACCACATCGGAAGAATCAAACTTGCTGTCGTCATGCCAGGAAACGCCGCTGCACAAAGTTATTTTAAGAACAGTAGCGTTGTTTGAAAATTCATATCCGTAAGCAAGTTCGGGTACAGCCTTCAAATTGCCGTCAATACGGAAAAGAGAGTTATATATGGGTTTCAGAGCGCAGCGGTTCACATCGATTCCGGTAATAAGCGGGTTAAGAGTGTCGGGTTTTAGCATATAAGCTTCAATTGAACCGCCTGATTTTATAGCTGACGGCGCTTTTTCAGAACCGGCATTATTGTTCTCGGCTTTTTTTCCGCAACTGCACAAAGAAAAAAGCATAAACGTTATTAATAAATATGTTATAATTTTTTTCATTACGCAGTCCTCCAAACAGGGTTTATTTGTTCTCATGTAAAAGCTTGCTGAGTTCCGACATAAATGTGTCGATATCTTTAAATTCACGGTAAACGGAGGCAAAGCGCACATACGCTACCTGGTTTATTGCCCGAAGATTTTCCATAACCATCTCGCCGATTCTTTCGCTACTTACTTCGCGGCATAGGCTGTTTTGCAGCGAAGTTTCTATATTCATAGCGATTTTTTCCATATCATCAACGGAAACAGTTGTTTTTTCACAGGCACTCATAAGTCCGTTCATAATTTTTTGACGGTCAAAAAGCTGGCGGCTTTTGTCTTTTTTTACAACAATTATCGGAGCGGTTTCGATTTTCTCATAAGTCGTGAAACGTTTTCCGCACTGCATACATTCACGTCTGCGTCTTATAGTGCCTCCTTCATCGGTAGGTCTTGAATCTATAACTTTACTTTCAGGAAAATCGCAATAAGGACATTTCATTTATAATCTTTCCTTTCAATTGTTGATAATATACCAACTTTAATTATAATACAAAATTCATTTAAGGTCAACACTAAATTGGAAATTTTATCAAATATTTTCAAGTAAGCAGTTTTGACAATACAATTTTTTAATACATACAAGACCCCAAGTAGTTGAAATGCACAATAAGAGAGAGAAAGAGTAATGCAAAATGTAGAAAATTCACAAAAGGAGAAAAAAGATAAAAAAGTGCTTGACAAGTGGGAAAAAAAGTGGTATAATAATAAAGCTGTCGCAAAACCGGTGAGGTTGAGCGGGAGCAATGGTCTTTGAAAATTAAAC
>CACZWD010000032.1 GCA_902784805.1 uncultured Ruminococcus sp.
GCAAGCGCAAGCGCGAGAATTGTAAGTAAAATTGCTTTTTTTCTTATTATAAATACCATTTTTAAAAACCATGCCTTTCAAGAAATAAGTTTTACTACTACTTAATATTATTCCTTTTTGCTTCTCCGTATGCCTTTTCGGTGATATTTCTTGACATTTTTCCGCTCTCGTGGTATAATTTAGGAAACAGAAAAAAATTGAGGGTTTTGAAATGAAAAATTACGATAAGTACAAAAGGCAGTATTATATGCCGGGCGCAGGCTGCCTTGACTGGACAAAAAAAGAATATATCGACAAAGCTCCCACCTGGTGTTCGGTTGACCTTCGTGACGGAAACCAGGCGCTTATTGTGCCTATGAGCCTTGAAAAAAAGCTTGAGTTCTGGAAGCTTCTTTTAAAGCTTGGCTTTAAGGAAATCGAAGTCGGTTTTCCGGCGGCGTCCGAAACCGAGTATGAGTTTGTCAGAGCGCTTATTGACGGCGGTCTTATACCCGACGACGTTACAATTCAGGTTTTGATGCAGTCAAGAGAGCATATAATAAGAAAAACCTTCGATTCTTTAAAAGGCGCCAAAAGAGCAATCGTGCATCTTTATAACCCGACCTCTTACGCGCAGCGCACACAGGTGTTTAAAAAAACAGATGATGAAGTTGAAACAATTGCCGTAAAAGGAGCGGCGCTTTGCAAAAAGCTTGCCTCAAAATCCGATACGGAATTTATTTTTGAATATTCTCCCGAATCCTTTACGGGAACAGAGCCCGAATATGCCCTTAAAGTTTGTAACGCCGTGCTTGATGTGTGGCAGCCCTCACCCGAAAATAAGGTTATTATTAACCTTCCCGCTACGGTGGAGCTTTCGATGCCTCATGTTTACGCGAGCCAGGTTGAATATATATCAAAAGGGCTTAATTACCGTGAAAACGTGATTCTTTCGCTTCATCCGCACAACGACCGCGGAAGCGGCGTGGCGGATGCCGAAATGGGGCTGCTTGCCGGCGCCGAAAGGATAGAAGGCACGCTTTTCGGCAACGGAGAACGCACGGGAAATGTGGATATTGTTACGCTTGCGCTTAATATGTTTTCGCACGGGGTTGACCCAAAGCTTGATTTTTCAAATCTTCCGGAAATTGCCGAAATTTACGAAAGCGTTACGGGTATGCCCATAAACGAGCGTCAGCCGTATTCGGGAAAGCTCGTTTTCGCGGCGTTTTCGGGTTCTCATCAGGACGCAATCGCGAAAAGCATAAAATGGCGCAGAAAACAGCACGAAAACACGTGGAGCGTGCCTTATCTGCCGATTGACCCTGCCGATGTCGGCAGAGAATACGAAACAGATGTTATCCGCATAAACTCACAGTCGGGCAAGGGCGGCATAGGATATCTGCTTGAAACAAACTACGGCTTCGAGCTGCCCGCCAAAATGCGTGAAATTGTCGGCTACACGGTTAAAAATGTTTCCGACCATATGCACAAAGAGCTTTCGCCGAAAGATGTGCTTGACATATTTACCGAAAACTTTATAAATATTAACGAGCCTCTCGGCCTTATAGATTTTCACTATGTGCGCGATGAAAAAGTGCACGTTACGCTTACCGTAAACGACCACGGAACTGTACGTGAAATCAAGGGTACGGGTAACGGACGTCTTGACTCTGTGAGCAACGCGATAAAAGAAAACCTGGGCATCAATTACAGTGACCTTACATACAGCGAGCACGCTCTTTCCAGAGGCTCCTCGTCACAGGCTATCACATATTTAAGCATTACGCTTCCCGACGGCAGCGTCAGCTGGGGCGCGGGCGTACACGACGATATTATCGCTTCCTCTGTAAACGCTCTGTTTTCGGCAATTAACCGAATAGGCGTTGTTGCGGCGGAAAAATAAATTTTATAACGGAGGCATATTTTAAATGAATTTGACCGAGAAGCTTAAAAGCGGCAAATTATCTCTTTCGTTTGAGGTTTTTCCGCCAAAAACAAGCACTTCATTTGAAAGCGTTAAAACCGCGACAGAGGAAATAGCAAAGCTTAAACCCTCCTTTATGAGCGTCACCTACGGCGCGGGCGGAGGAACAAGCGCATATACTCTTGAAATCGCCAAAAACATAAAAGAAAAATACGGTGTTACGACTCTCGCGCACCTTACCTGCGTATCCTCAACCAAAGATACGGTAAAAAGGCAGATTGCCGAAATGAAAGCGGCAGGCATAAAAAATGTTATGGCGCTTCGGGGCGACCTTACGCCGGAGCTTAAGGAAAAAGGCATACCGCAAGGCGGCTACCGCTACGCCTCGGAGCTTGTAAAAGAGCTTCGCGGGCAGGGCTTTTCGGTCGGCGGCGCCTGCTATCCCGAAGTTCATCCCGAAAGCAAGAACCAAAAAGAGGATATTGCCCGCCTTAAAGAAAAGGTTGACGCCGGCTGTGATTTCCTTACCACGCAAATGTTTTTTGACAACAATCTGTTGTATAACTTCCTTTATAAAATTCGGGAAGCGGGTATAACCGTTCCGATTGTAGCGGGAATTATGCCGATAACAAACGCAAATCAGGTTGAACGGGCAATTCAGCTTTCAGGCTCGTTTATGCCTCAGCGCTTTAAAAGCCTTGTCGATAAATTCGGCTCCGACCCGCTCGCGATGAAACAGGCGGGCATAGCCTACGCAACCGACCAGATTATTGACCTTTTCGCGAACAACATAACCAATGTACACGTTTATTCTATGAATAAACCGGAGGTGGCAAAAGCAGTACAAGCCAACCTTTCGGATATGCTTGGAAAATAATGAGCGTATTTACAAAAATATATTCCGCACCTGAATTTAATAAATCGGAAATTCTCCGCTACGCAGGAACAAAAGAGGCGTCTGAACAGACAAGCGAGCTTCTTGAAAGCTGCCTTAATGAATGCAGCGGAGTTTTTTCTTATAAAGTCTGCTTTGCGGAAGAAAAGCTTATAATAAACGGCGGAACAATATCCATGGGTAGCATCAAAACAGACAGCAAAGCGCTGTTAAAAAATCTTGACGGCTGCGAAAGAGCCGTGATTTTCGCGTCAACCGTCGGGCTTGGCATTGACAGGCTTATTTTTAAATATTCCTCCGTTTCGCCTTCAAGAGCGCTTATGTTCCAGGCAATAGGAGCGGAGCGTATTGAGGCGCTTTGCGATATGTTTTCTGCCGAAATATGCGAAAAATACGCCGCTGAAGGGCTTTATATCACGCCCAGATTCAGCCCCGGCTACGGCGATTTTTCCGTTGATGCGCAAAAGGACTTTTTCGGGCTTCTCGACTGCCCCAGAAAAATCGGTTTGTCGCTTAACGAAAGCCTTATTATGACTCCGACAAAATCTGTCACGGCGGTTATCGGTATATCCGAAAAAGCGCAGAAAAAATCCAATTCCTGCGAAGCCTGCACGCTTGACGGCTGTGCTTACAAAAAAAGAAAATGAGGATAATAAAATGGATATAAGAGATTATTTAAAAGAAAATATTTTATTTCTTGACGGCGGCATGGGCACGCTTCTTCAGGAAAAGGGTCTAAAACCGGGCGAGCTGCCCGAAATGTGGAATATGTCGCACAGCGATATAATAAGGGATATTCATAAAGCGTATTTCGACGCGGGCGCAAATGTCGTAAACACAAACACTTTCGGCGCAAACCCGTTTAAGTTTGATGACGCGCTTTTAAAAGAGATAATCCGAAACGCTGTTAAAAACGCACGCGCGGCGGCAGATATGAGCGAAAACACGGGTGAAAAATTTGTCGCTCTCGATATAGGTCCCACAGGTAAAATGCTAAAACCTTACGGCGACCTCGATTTTGAGGACGCAGTACGAGCCTTTGCGAAAGTTGTACGCATCGGCGAAAAAAGCGGTGTCGATTTGATTTTTATAGAAACAATGAACGACTGCCTTGAAACAAAGGCGGCGCTTCTTGCCGCAAAGGAAAACTGCGGGCTTCCCGTTTTTGTTTCAAACGCCTACGGCGAGGACGGCAAGCTTATGACGGGCGCCTCACCCGAAGCTATGACCGCCATGCTTGAAGGTATGGGCGCGGACGCCATCGGTATGAACTGCTCTCTCGGTCCCGACAGCCTTGCTCCCGTAGTTGAAAGAATGCTCGCCGTTTCTTCCGTTCCCGTAATATTAAAACCGAACGCCGGTCTTCCGAAAAGCGTAAACGGCAAAACCGTTTATGATGTTTTGCCGGTTGATTTTGCGGAAAGCGTTTTAAAGCTTATTAAAAGCGGCGTGCGTATTGCGGGCGGCTGCTGCGGCACAACGCCCGAATATATAAAAGCCCTCAAAAATATTACCGCGGGGCTTAAACCAAAAGAAATCTCTTATAAAAATTTATCCTGCGTTTCGTCCTATACACATACCGTATATTTTGGAAAATCACCTGTTTTAATCGGTGAAAGAATTAATCCAACAGGCAAAAAGCGCTTTAAGGAGGCGCTTAAAAACAACGAAATAAACTATATTTTGGGTGAAGGGATAAATCAGCAGGAAAAAGGCGTTCATATTCTTGACGTCAATGTCGGGCTGCCCGAAATTGACGAAGCGGAAACGCTTGTAAAAACCGTTACGGAGCTTCAGGCGGTTACAAATCTGCCGCTTCAGATAGACACCTCCGATACCCTTGCTATGGAAAAAGCGCTTCGCCGTTACAACGGCAAAGCCATGGTAAACTCCGTAAACGGCAAAAAAGAAAGCATGGAAAAAATCTTTCCGCTTATTAAAAAATACGGCGGCTTTGTTGTCGCTCTTACTCTTGATGAAAACGGTATTCCGCAAAGCGCCGAAGGCAGGCTTGCTATTGCCGAAAAAATACTTAAAACGGCGGAAAGCTGCGGAATAGCTAAAAAAGATATAATTTTTGACCCGCTCGCAATGGCAGTCAGCGCCGATAAAAACGCCGCCGCCGCAACGCTTGAGGCGGTAAGGCTTATAACCGAAAGGCTCGGCGCGAACACCGTGCTCGGCGTTTCAAACATATCCTTCGGCTTGCCGGAACGTGACGCGATAAACAGCTGCTTCTTTACGGCAGCGCTTGAAAACGGGCTTTCGGCGGCAATTATGAACCCGTATTCGGAACGTATGCTCGCCTCGTATTATTCGTTCCGCGCGCTTCACGGTCTTGACGAAAACTTTACCGATTATATAAATTTTATGCAGAGTACGGCAGAAAAAAAACCTGACGGGAGCGCCGAAAAAACGGAGCTTACTCTCTGCCGCGCAATAGAAAAAGGCTTTAAAGAGGATGCGGGCAGCATAACAAAAGAGCTTTTAAAAAGCGAGGAGCCGCTTGATATTGTAAATACGCATATAATTCCCGCGCTTGACACTGTCGGCAAGGGCTTTGAAGAAAAGCGCATATACCTTCCGCAGCTGCTTATGAGCGCCGAAGCGGCGCAGAGCGCGTTTGGCGTAATTAAAGAAAAAATGTCATCGGACGGCGGCAAGGTTAAGTGTGATTTTGTTATTGCCACCGTTCACGGCGACATTCACGATATCGGCAAAAACATAGTAAAACTTCTGCTTGAAAACTACGGGTTTAACGTTACCGACCTCGGAAAAGACGTGCCGCCCGAAGTTATAGAGAAGAAGGTCATAGAGCTTCACGCGCCGCTTGTAGGGCTTTCGGCGCTTATGACCACTACCGTTCCCGCAATGGAGAAAACGATAAAACTGCTTAAAAAATCCGCTCCGTGGTGCAAAACGGCGGTCGGAGGAGCAGTTTTGACAAAAGAATACGCGAGCAGTATCGGCGCTGATTTTTACGGACGTGACGCTATGGAAACCGTGCGCTACGCCGAAAAAATAAACGCCTGCCTTGAGGAGCGTAATTATGATAAATTTACCCGATAATATAAATTTAATTTTATCCCGGCTTGAAGCCGCGGGCTTTGCCGCATACTGCGTCGGCGGCTGTGTGCGTGACAGCTTTATGAATAAAGAGCCGCTTGACTGGGATATATGCACCTCTGCCGAGCCTCAGGAAACCGTGAAGGTTTTTGAGGGCTTTAAAACCGTAAACAAAAACGGGCTAAAGCACGGCACCGTTACTGTTATTCTTGAAAGCAAGCCTTATGAAATAACGACCTTTCGCACGGACGGCGAATATCTTGACAACCGCCGCCCCGAAAACGTGACCTTTGTTAAAAGCATTGAGGGCGACCTCGCCCGCCGCGATTTTACAATCAACGCTATGGCTTTCAGTCCGAAGCGGGGCTTTATCGACCTTTTCGGCGGCAGCAAGGATATTAAAAACGGCATTATAAAATGCGTGGGCGATGCCGAAAAACGCTTTCACGAGGACGCCCTCCGGATTATGCGCGCTCTGCGTTTTGCGTCGGTGCTCGGTTTTGAAATCGAAAGCAAAACGGCAAACGCCGCAATCCTTTGCCGCGGGCTTTTAAAAAATATTTCGGCGGAAAGGATATGCGCCGAATTTTTAAAGCTTATGGAAGGCAAAGCGGCGGAAAAGATATTAAAAGCATATCCCGAAATTTTTGCGGAGATTTTGCCGCAGCCCTTTATAGGAGATTATTTTACGGCGGCAACCGAAGCAGGCAGACAGACAAGCCTCAAAAACCGCGCGGCTGTTTTCCTGCACTTGCTTTATGAATGTCCCGAAGGCGTAAAAACCGCGGCGAAAAAGCTTAAAATGAGCCGTGAAACAACAAACTTTTTAATAAACGTTTCACGAAATTTTGACTTAAAGCTTCCGACCGACCTCGTGGCCATGCGGCATCTTGTAAAAACTCTCGGAACGGAAACGCTTGACGATATTGCAGGTATAAAAGGTGACGCGTCTGCCGCCGCTTTACTTGATGAAATAAAAAACAAAAGGCTGTGCTGTTCGTTAAAGGAGCTCAAAATAAGCGGCGGCGAGCTTAAAAAGCTCGGCATAAAACAGGGAAAAGCTGTGGGAATCGCTCTTGAACGTCTTTTGAATGATGTTATAGATGAAAAAGTCGAAAACAACAAAAGCAGCCTGACAGAATATACCGTAAAGCTTAAAGAAACAGGTGAAATTACAGATGATTAACGAAACCGTTGCGGCAATTTCAACTCCCATGGGTACGGGGGGTATCGGAATAGTAAGAATAAGCGGCGAAAAAGCGCTCTGCATCGCTTCAAAAATTTTTGTTCCGTGCGGAAAAAACACGGACGTTATGTGCTTTAAAAGCCATACCGTGCATTACGGCATCATTAAAGATTTAAGCGGCAAAACCGTTGATGAAGCGCTTTTGACCTATATGAAAGCGCCTCATTCATACACGGGTGAGGACGTTGTGGAGCTGAGCTGTCACGGAAGCATTACCTCCGTGAAATATCTCCTGCGCGCCGTAATCGAGGCGGGAGCGAGACTTGCGGGACGGGGTGAATTTACAAAACGCGCCTTTTTAAACGGCAGGCTTGACCTTGCCCAGGCGGAAGCGGTTACGGATATAATAACCTCAAAAAGCGAACAGGCGCTTGCCTGCGCCGTAAATCAGCTTGAAGGCAGGCTTTCTGAAAAAATAAACGCTGTCCGTGAAAAGCTTGTTGAGGTTATGGCATATATTGAGGCTGAAACGGATTTTCCCGAGGATGATGTTTCGGGCTTGTCGGCGGACGAGGTAAAGGAAAAGCTTAAAGCCTCGCTTGACGAAATAAAAGCGCTGCTTAACGGCATGAACACGGGCAAAATAATAAGAGACGGCATAACAACCGCAATTATCGGCAGACCGAACGTGGGAAAATCCTCTCTTTTAAATGTGCTTATCGGTGAAAACCGCGCTATTGTGACAGATATTCCCGGAACGACAAGAGATACCGTTGAAGAATATCTTGAGCTTGACGGCATAACCTTAAAGCTTGCCGACACCGCCGGAATACGCTCCACCTCCGATACCGTTGAGCAAATCGGCGTTGACCGCGCTTTTGATGCCCTTGAAAAAGCGCAGCTTGTGCTTTTTGTCGCGGATTTATCCGAAATGCCGGGGAAAGACGATATCGCTTTGCTTGAAAAAACAAACGGCAAAACCGCTGTGCTTGTGCTTAATAAAAGCGATAAAGAGTTAAGCGGCGCCGAGCAGGCATACAAAGCGCTTGCGGAAATTCCCTCGGTTAAAATTTCGGCGGCGGACGGCAGCGGTATAACGGAGCTTACCACGCTTATCAAAAAGCTTTTCGGCTGCGGCGATATTGAAAGCGATAATATACCTCTTTTATATAATATGCGCCACTTTGAAAGCCTTGTCCGCGCGGGAAAATCCACCGAAAACGCTCTTTCGGCACTTGAAAACGGATTTTCCGCCGATATGCTTTTTATTGATGTTTTCGACGCCCTGTCATCGCTCGGCGAAGTGGTCGGCATGAATGTCTCGGAGGAAGTCGTCGATAAAATTTTTGAAAAATTCTGCGTAGGGAAATAGGGAAATGAAATGGAAAAACAAGGATATTATCATTAGGGACGTGTTATTTTTATCACATTAATAACGAATAACGCTTGCTACTGCAAGCTACACCTCACCACCGCCTAACGGCGGAAGTTTCCCCTCAAAGGGGGGGGAAGCCTGATATACAAATCGGGCGGCAAATGCCGCCCGTTTCCATACCGTCACTTTGCTTTAACCTCAAGCCAAAGTCTGTCGTATTTTTTATTGATTTCGTCGCTGCTTATATAAAGCTCCATATTTGATACATCTTCGGGAAAAGCGTACGGATTTGTAGCAAACTCGTAATCAATCTCCTTCATTTCCTCAAGCGCTTCGGTCTGCGGCGTGGAATAGCGGATATAATCGCAGTTTTCTGTCGCGATTTCCGTTTCGCAAAGGAAGTTTATAAACTCCTCCGCCGTTTTTTTATGCTTGCTCGATTCCATAACGCAAACAACATCAACAAACCAGTTTGTACCGTCATCTTCGGGAATTACATAGCCTAAAAGGTCGGGCTCTTCAAGCACAACTTCAAGCGCGTTGCCCGCAAAAGAGAGCGCGAGCGCCGCTTCGCTGTTAAGCATTTTATCTTTAATTTCATCACAAAGATAAGCAAGCACAAGCGGTTTTTGCTTTATAAGCTCCGCTTTTGCGGCGGCAAGCTCGTCGGGGTCGGTCGTATTAAGCGAATAGCCCAGCTTTTTAAGTGCCACGGCAATGCTGTCACGGCTGCTGTCAAGCATAAAAATTTGCTTCGCATACTTTTTGTCCCACAAAATATCCCAGCTTTTAATAGGCTCTTTTACCATTTCTTTATTATAAAGTATGCCAAGGGTTCCCCACATATAAGGAACGGTATATTCATCGTTTGGGTCGTAGGAAAGCCCCATAAACTTCTTGTCGATTTTATCAATGTTTGGAATATTGTCAAAATCGAGCTTTGAAACGTAGCCTTCTTCTATCATACGTTTTGCCATATAGTCCGACGGAAAAATCACGTCATAGCCTGTCGGGTCGGCTTTTAATTTCGCGTACATTGATTCGTTTGTATCAAAGGTATCGTAAATTATTTTGTAGCCCGTTTTTTCGGCAAACTTGCCCAGCACGTCCTCGTCGGTATTTATATAATCGCCCCAGTTAAAGATTTTAAGCACTTTTTCGGTAGATTCGTCCGCATAGTGATGAACAGTTCCGTCTTTATCAATAACTGTATGATTTGCGTTTGTTTTGGCGTTTCCGCCGCCGCTTCCTCCGCTACCACCGCAGGAGGTACAAAAACACAGCGTCATAATAAGACAAATTAAAAGTGAAAAACGTTTCATCTTACTTCGCCTCCTTTTTGCCGGTAATCGAAAGCCTGAAATTAACAACAAGCAAAAGCGTAAGCACCGCAAAAAACATTATGGTTGAAAGCGCGTAAAGCTCCGGCGATATGCCTCTTTTTGTCATTGAATATATATAAATCGAAAGGTTTGATACGCCCGCTCCCGTTGTGAAAAAGCTGATTATAAAATCATCAATCGAAAGAGTAAAGGCAAGTATCATACCGGTTATTACGCCCGGCATTATCTGCGGAAGCACTATCTTAAAAAACGCCTTTTGCGGTTTTGCGCCGAGGTCGAGCGCCGCCTCATAAATGTTTTTGTCCATTTGGCGAAGCTTCGGAAGTATTGACATTACAACATACGGCACATTAAATGTGATATGCGCCAGAAGAAGGCTTACAAAGCCGCGGCTTACTCCAAAAAAGATGAACAGTATCATAAGCGATACACCCGTTACAATATCGGGATTCATCATAGGAAGCGTTGTAATGTTCATAACAATTGTTTTAAGCGTTTTGCCCCGCATATTAAATATAACAAGCGACGCCATAACAGCGATAACCGTTGCTATAACGGCAGAAAGTACCGCAATCCAAAGCGTGTTTGAAAGAGCGTTAAAAACTGCCTCATCATCAAAAAGCGCCTTGTACCAATCGAGCGTGAAGCCGCCCCATTTTGTTCTTGAACGAGAAGCGTTAAACGACAGCACTATCATAACGGCAATCGGTGCGTAGAGGAAAAAGTATATGAGCCAGGCGTACGCGTTTTTAAAGAAATTTTTTACCATAATCCGCCGCCTCCTTCGTTCTCACTCTCATATCTTGAAGAAATTGTCATAAATATCAGAATTATAGCGATTACTATAACCGAAATGGAGCTTCCGAAATGCCAGTCGCCCACGCCGAGGAATTGGCCCAGAAGCGAGGATATAATAAACGTTGTAACGGCAGGCATAAACACCATGGAAACTCCCGAAACAACGCCCGGCATACTGAGCGGAAAAGTGATTTTCAAAAAGCTTTTCCATTTATTCGCGCCGAGGTCACCCGCCGCTTCAAGATAGGATTTGTCAAGCTTATCAATAGCGTTAAATATCGGGAAAACCATAAACGGCAAAAAGTCATATACCATACCGAGCACTACGGCGCGGCTGTTGTAAAGAAGCGGCAGATATTCGGGCCATGAGCTGACAGCGGGGATAATCCCCATAAGCCATGAGCGAAAGCCCCCGTAAAGCATATTGATTAAACCTCTGTTTTCAAGAAGCGAAAGCCAGCCGTATGTTCTTATAAGAAAGTTCATCCACATGGGAAGAACAAAAAGCAGCGTTGCCATTCCCTTAAACCGGGGATTCATTTTTGAAAGTATAACCGCCATGGGGTAGCCCAAAAGAAGACATATAGCCGTTGCTATAAAGGCGAGAAGTATTGAGCGAAACAACACGGCAAGATATATGGGATTTGTGAAAAAATCCTTATACCCCGAAAGGTCGAACACAATTTTTCCCACCGATGATTTTGTAAAGCCGTAGCCGATTATAAGAAATATCGGCATAACAATAAACATAACCGCCCAAAGAGCATATACAAGACTTAAAAGTCTGCTTTTTTTCATTTATTTATCATTCCTTTCCGCATCCTTTGCCTGTAAAGGCGCTTCGGGATGATATTTTTTCATTATATGAATATCAAAAGGCGCAACTTTAAGCCCAACCTCGCCGCCTTTTTCCTCATAAAGCGTGGAATGTATAAGCCAATCAACGCCGCAGGCGTCAACCACCATTTCATAGTGAACACCCTTAAACAGCACGGATTTAACGATACCCTGCATTTGCCCTTCTTCGGGTTTTACTATTTTTAAATCCTCCGGACGGATAACAACGTCAACCTCCTCCTTCGGAGCGAAGCCCGTATCGACACATTCAAAATGTCTGCCGCAAAACTCAACATCGCAGTCCTTATGCATTATGCCCGGCACTATTATGCTCGCGCCTATAAAATCGGCAACAAAAGCGTTTTCAGGCTCGTTATAAATATCTATCGGCGCGCCTATCTGCTGAATATATCCGCCGTTCATAACCACAATCTGGTCGGACATTGTAAGCGCTTCCTCCTGGTCGTGCGTTACATATATAAAGGTTATGCCGAGCCTCTGCTGAATGTTTTTAAGCTCAAGCTGCATTTCTTTGCGCAGCTTCAAATCAAGCGCGCCGAGAGGCTCGTCAAGAAGCAGCACTTCGGGGTGAGTGACAAGCGACCTCGCAATGGCAACGCGCTGCTGCTGTCCGCCCGAAAGAGAGCTGATGTCACGCTTTCCGATGCCGGGAAGGTTGACAAGCTCCAGCATTTCCTCTACACGTTTTTCGGTTTCTTTTTTATCTACTTTTTTTATTTTTAAGCCGAAAGCCACATTTTCAAACACATTCATATGCGGAAACAGGGCATATTTCTGAAAAACGGTGTTTACATTTCTCATATACGGCGGAAGATTTGTAATATCTTCACCGTTCATATATACGCTGCCCTCTGTCGGTATTTCAAAACCGCCTATCATACGAAGCGTGGTTGTTTTTCCGCAGCCCGACGGACCGAGAAGCGTAACAAACTGCTTTTGCATAATAGACAGGTTAATGTTTTGCAAAACCGCCGCATCGCCATAGGTTTTACAGACATTTTTAAGTTCAATAAAAGGGGATATTTGGTTTTCCATTTTTTACCGTCCTCTCATAAAGAAGTTTTTTAAAAAAACAAAGTCACAAATTAAATAATACAAAATTTTTTGTTTTTTGTCAATATGTTTTTTTAATTTTTTACGTATTGCACAAATAATATAAAAAACACTTGCTTTTTATAAAAATGTTTTTTCGATTTTTTATAAAAAAACAGCTTAACAAAGCCAAAAACAAGCTTTTTGAAAATGACACTATTTTGCAAATAAAAGTTTAATAAACAAAACCGATTTTATAAAAAACATAGTTAAATGAATTTAAAATTCAGTATTTGTGTGATTTTTTGATGTGAAATAAGCATTTGCGAAAATTTAGCGAATTTTCACAAATGCTTTTGTATTCTTTAATGCCTTTTAACAATTTTTTGAATTACCGCAGACGCTGCAATAAATTTTCAAAGCTTTCTATGTACATATCGGCAAGCTTTTTTATTTCTTCCATACTGCCTTCCGAAGCCTCGTCATATACTCCGCAGGTTATAAGCCCTGCTTTTTTGGCTGTTTCAAGCGCTTTTAAATTATCATCGAACATAACCGTTTCGTGGGGCTCCGCGCCCATTTTTTCAAGAAGGATTTCAAACGATTTTACTTCGGATTTTGTTACTCCGATATCCTCCGCCGACACAATATAATCAAAAAAGCCGTCAACTTTAAGCCTTTTAAGGCACGGGTCAATAAAAACGTGCGGGCTCGCGGTTAAAACGCTCATTTTAACGCCCGCTTTTTTCAGGCTTTTAAGGTATTCCATAACGCCCTTTTTAAGCGGGATTGACTCCTCGTAATATTTCGCGGCGTAGCTTACCTCTGTCAGAAAAATTTCCTCTTTTGTCATATTGAGTCCAAGCTCTATTAAATACTCGGAGCCTTTATTTATGCCGAGCGGCGTTAAAATTTCCAAAATATTATCGGGGTACGAAACGCCGTTTGCTTTAAGAATATCAACGCCCATATTGCTCCATACGGGCATAGAATCAATCAGCGTTCCGTCCATATCGAAAACCGCGTATTTCACTCTGCCGCCTCTTTCCTGTCAGGCTCAATTTCAACCGCCATTACGCGTCTGCCCCTCATGCCTTTTATTTTAATTTTAAAGCCGTCAAACTCAAAGGTTTCATTTTTTTCGGGGATTTTCTGTGTCAACTCCATAATCCAGCCGCCAACGGTTGCCGCCTCGGTTTCTTCAAACCATTTTTTCGGAAAATCCGTTTCTTTTATGAGGTCGCTTATGCTCATTTTGGCGTTTATTTCGTATCTGCCGCCTTTTTTTACTATATATCTTTGCACAGCGTCGGTTTCATCACTTATATCTCCGACAAGCTCCTCAAAAATATCCTCCATCGTTACAATGCCTACCGTGCCGCCGAAAGCGTCCGTAACAACCGCAAGGTGGATATGCTCCTGCTGAAAAAGCGTAAGCACTCTTGAAAGCTTGGTTGTTCGCGGCACAAAAAGCGCCGGCCTTATAAGGTCTTTAAGCCTCGGCTTTTCGCCCTGAGCAAGCTTTTCAAGCACATCACGCTCATAAACTATGCCTATAATTTTATCTATTGTTCCGTCATAAACGGGCACTCTTGAAAACTGCTGCTTTATGAGAAGACTTACAAGCTCCTCCGCCTCCGTTTCTTTATCAACAGCGACAATATCAACTCTCGGCACAAGAATTTCCTCAACAGATATTTCATCAAGCCTCAGCGCGTTTTTCGCCATTTCGGTTTCGTCCTCGTCAAGCTGTCCTTTGTCCATACTTTCTTCAAGGATTTTTTCCATTTCAAGCTCCGTCGGAACGTCGCTTTCGCCGTCGTTCCTTTGAAGCACCGTACATAATTTCTCAAGCGGAATAAACAGCGTTACTATTAACGAAAGCGGCAGCGAAAAAGCAAGAAGCAGTTTTTCGGCATTATACTTCGCGTAGCTTTTCGGCTTGATTTCTCCAAAAAGAAGCACAATAACGGTAAGCAGCACCGTTGAAACGGTAATTGCCATTTCCGCAGCCGACGCGCCGCCGTAAAGAGCAATATTTGTTGCCACAACAGTCGCAAGCGACGCGGCTGAAATATTTACAATATTATTGCCTATGAGTATTGCCGAAAGAGTGTTATCGTAATTCTCTATAAGCCTTAAAGCTCTTTTTGCCGCTTTGCTTCCGTTCTGCGCCATTGTTTCAAGGCGTATGCGGTTTGCGGTCGTGACTGCCGTTTCGCATGACGAAAAAAACGCCGATGCCGCAACAAGCAGCAATATTACCGCGTATAAAAACAGGCTGTGCGTACTTATCGCTTCTTTTAAAATAGCTCTCACTCCGCTTTCTGTAACTTATTTTCTCTCGCGTAATAAAAAATATATTGCTGGGCAAGCCCGCATATATCACCAAAAAGATTTTCGCCCGCCCGCCTTACCTTTACGCCCTCGCAAGCCTTACTGTAAAGCGTTTTCATTGCTTTATCTATCCACGTATCAACAGGAAAAACGTCAAGCCTTCCCGCGCCGAAAATCAGCACGCAGTCGGCAACCTTAGGGCCTACTCCGTTTATTTTCATAAGGTATTTCTGCGCTTCAAGCGCCGACATTCCGGAAAGCTTGTCAAGCTCTGTTTCGCCGCTTAAAACCTTGTTTGCTGCGTCAACTATATATTTTGCCCTGAATCCCGCGCGTATGGGGGCAAGGTCTTCCTCCGTAACTCCCCGAAGCCTTTCGGGTGAAGGAAAAGAGTAAAATTTTTCGCCGCCGTACTCTATTTCATCGCCGTAAAGCCTGCAAAGGCTATCGACAATTTTCATAATTCTCGGTATGTTGTTGCTTGCGGAAATAATAAAGGATATCAGCGCCTCAAACGTATCCTGCTTTAAAATTCTTATTCCGCTTCCCGCACTTATTGCCCTTTTTAAAACGGGGTCGGCGGAAAGCCGTTTCTGATAAGCGGCGTAATCGGTTTTGAGGTCAAAATAATCCTCCCAGATTTCCTCAAACTCACGCTTTGAGGTATTCAGCGCTGTCACTTTTCCGTTCTTTTCAAACAGTTTCAGCACTCTGCCCTTCGCGACTCCCACAAAAGAGCCGTCCTCCTGCTTTTTCCAGCGAAAACACTGCCCGCACTCAAATATATGCGAAAGGTTAAACTCCGTTAAGCCTTCAAGCTCAACTCCGCCTTCGATTTCGTTTATTTTCATTAAACTTTCTCCTTGCCGTGCATAAGCAGAAACGCTTTGCTGATATTTTTAATTTCAACCTCTTTTCCGCCGTCCGCGTACTCGCCGTCAAGCGACCAGCTTATATCTTCATCGGTAACAAAATGTATTTTTTCTGTCTTAAAAAACTCAAATACTTCTCTGTCTGAAAAATCGGCAGCTGCCAGCCCGTAAAGAATTTTACTGAGCATAACCGCGTTTTCGGGCTGTTTTATAAGAAGTACCTCAAACTTACCGTCGTCAAAGCTGAGCTCACTTTGGTCAAGCCGTATCATTCCTCCAATTGAGGTTGAATTACTGACCGCTCCGAAAATATATTTGCCTTCCAAAACTTCGCCGCCTGTGTTAATCTTCATACTGTACGGTCTTATTGCCGCCGCGTCCTTTATGCCGCCGAGAACATAAGCGAAATGTCCGAGCGCGTTTTTTACGTTTTGCGGCACCGAATACGAGGTTGCTGTAAACGCACCGAAAGATGCAACATAGGTAAAGCTGCGTTCTCCTCCGAAAAGCCCTATGTCAAGCGCTCTCGGCTCTTTACATTCGACAATTTCTTTCGCCGCTTCAGCAGGATATGTCGATATACCGAGGCTGCTTGCGAAATCGTTTGTGCTGCCTGCCGGTATATAGCCGACAACCGTTTTGCCGCCCGCCTTTATAATGCCGTCAATGGTCTCGTTAAGCGTACCGTCGCCCCCGCAGCATACTATAATATCGTATTCGTTTTTTACCGAGGCGGAAAAAGCAAACTCTGTTGCCTCGCCGCGGCATGACGTTATCCTCGTTGTGACAAGATAACCCGCATCACAAAAAACACGGGTTATCTGAAACAAAGCGCTTTGCGCCGTAAGTTTTCCTGCCATGGGGTTGATAATTAGAAGTAGTTTTTTTAAACCGCTCATTTGATTACCTCATTTTAAAGCCTTTCTTAATTTTAAAGACTTCTCATCACTCTTGCGCATCTGGGGCAAAGAGTCGGATGTTCTTTATCCGTGCCAAGCTCACGAATAAGCCAGCAGCGCTCGCACTTTTCACCCTTTGCTTCCTCAACCTTAACCGTAATCTTATAATTTTCGCCGCCAACTCCTTCACCCTTGCCGTTTACAACTTTAGCCGAGGAAACAATGAACACGGTTTCAAGAAGATTTTCCACTGCCTTGATTTTTTCATAGGCTTCGCCTTCCGCGTAAATTGTTATGCCCGCGCCGAGAGAAGAACCGATAATTTTTTCGGCTCTTGCCGCTTCAAGCGCTTTTGCCACATCGGAACGAAGCGAAATAAGCATATCATATTTATTTTCAAGCTCCGCGTTTACAAGCTTTTCATCATACGACGGCATATCGTTAAGAAGTATGCTTTCCGTATTATCGCCGTCAATATGCGGCATTGCCTTCCAGATTTCCTCTGAAGTGTAGGCAAGAATGGGCGAAATAAAACGAACAATATCGGAAAGAATTTTATACATCGCGCTCTGACCGCTTCTTCTCTTAGGTGAATCCGCTTTTTCGGTGTAAAGCCTGTCTTTTATAATATCAAGATAGAAGTTACTCATATCAACCACGCAGAAATTTACAATCGCGTGATAGACAATATGGAAATCATAAGCGTCATAAGCGTCACGGACTTTTTTCGCAAGCTCGTTAAGCCTTAAAACCGCCCATTTGTCAATTTCCTCCATATCGGCAAAAGCCATCATATCGTTTTTCGGGTCAAAATCGCTTATGTTTCCGAGAATATATCTTGCCGTGTTTCTTATTTTGCGATAACCCTCCGAAAGCTGTTTTATGAGGTCGTTTGAAATTTTAACATCGCTTGTGTAATCGGCGGAAGCCACCCACATACGAAGAATATCCGCGCCGTTTTTATTTATTACATCAAGCGGGTCAATGCCGTTGCCCTTTGATTTTGACATTTTGTTGCCTTCAAGGTCAATAACCATACCGTGAGTTAAAACGCTCCTATACGGCGCTTTGCCAAAATTCGCGACGCTGACAAGAAGCGACGACTGGAACCAGCCTCTGTATTGGTCGTTTCCTTCAAGATAAAGGTCCGCAGGCCACGAAAGCTCCGGCCTTGTCTGCAAAACAGCGGCATGAGATGAGCCGGAATCAAACCACACGTCCATAATATCGGTCTCTTTTGTAAATTCACCGCAGCCGCAATCCGGACACTTGAAATTATGCCCTGCCAGCATTTCGGCAGGCGTCATGGCAAACCATGCGTCCGAGCCTTTTTCGCGGAACAAATCGGCAATCACTTTAATTGTATCATCGTTTATAAGCTCTTTTCCGCATTCCTTGCAATAGAAAATCGGAATGGGCACGCCCCAGATTCTCTGACGGGAAATACACCAGTCGTTACGGTCGCGAACCATACCTGTTATTCTGTCCTCGCCCCAGGCGGGAATCCATTTAACATCTTTTATGGCCTTTAACGCCTCATCTTTAAAGCCGTCAACCGAAGCGAACCACTGCTCCGTAGCGCGGTAAACTATCGGCTCTTTACATCTCCAGCAATGAGGATAGGAATGAAGAATATCCTCGCTCGCGAAAAGCGCTCCCGTGCTTTCAAGCTTATCAAAAATCGCTTTGTTTGCCTGCTTGTAGCTTAAGCCTTCAAACTCGCCGGCGTCCGCAGTCATATAGCCCTTCGCGTCAACCGGCACAACAATGCCGATTTTATCTTTATACTTCTGACAAACAATAAAGTCCTCCGTACCGTGTCCGGGAGCGGTGTGTACACAGCCCGTACCCGATTCAAGCGTTACGTGGTCGCCCAAAATCACAAGGGAATCACGCTCTATAAACGGGTGACGGCAAACCATAAATTCAAGCTCACTGCCCTTAAATTCACCGATAACCTCGTAATCCTCAACGCCGCCGACCTTCATTACGTTTTCAAGAAGCCCGCTTGCCACAACATAAGCTTCATCGCCGTTTTTTACAACGCTGTAATCAAAGCTCTCGTTAAGGCATATAGCAAGGTTTGCGGGCATTGTCCACGTAGTCGTTGTCCATATTACATAGTAAACCTTTTTAACTTTTTTATAAATATCTTCAAAAAGCCCTTTATCATCGGTCACTTCAAATTTAACATAAATTGACTTTGTTTTATCGTCCTGATATTCGATTTCGGCTTCGGCAAGGGCGGTTTCACAATCCGCGCACCAATAAACGGGTTTTAAGCCTTTATAAATATAGCCTTTTTTTGCCATTGTTCCGAACATTTCAATCTGTTTTGCTTCAAATTCGGGTTTTAGCGTAACATACGGATTATCAAAATCGCCTATTACGCCGAGACGCTTAAACTGCTCCTTCTGGTTGTTGACATAACTGAGTGCGAAATCCCGGCAAACCTCACGGAATTTAACAGGCCCTACCTCGTGACGGTTTACGCCAAGCTTTTTTATTGCCTGCTTTTCAATCGGCAGTCCGTGAGTATCCCAGCCCGGCACATACGGGGCGCAGAAGCCCGACATATTTTTATATCTTACAATTATATCCTTTATGACCTTATTCATTGTGTGACCGAGGTGAATATCGCCGTTTGCGTAAGGCGGTCCGTCATGAAGATTAAACGACGGCTTACCCTCGCCGCGCTTTAACACCTTGTGATAAAGGTCTTGTTTGTTCCATTCGTCAAGAATAGCCGGCTCCTTCTGCGGCAGATTTGCCCTCATAGAAAAATCTGTGCTCGGCAAATTAAGTGTTTTCCCGTAATCCATATAGTTTTCGCTCTCCTTAATATAATATGTAATTTTTATTCTTCACCATCTTTAACAACATTAACTCTCATGGTCTGTTGTTCGACAAACTCTTTCGCTTTCTTTTCGGGGTCGTCCTCATAGCCGAATTTTTTATCGGGCTCGGGCCCGGCGCCGCTTCCCTCCGATATAATCGGGCTGACAAAGGACATCGTTTCATCACTCACCTGTACTCTGGGGTTTCTTTCAAGAATTTTCCCCGGCTGAGGCATTGTTTCAACCATATCAAGCGCGTTTTTAAGTATCTGCTCCATCTGACGGCGATAGCTTGAAAGCTGAATTTTCATATTTGACATTTCCATATCGATTCTCGATACCTTCTGCTGTGCATCGACAATAATGGAATTTGCCTTGATTTCCGCTTCTTCAATTATGTTTTTAGCCTTGCCCTCGGCGGTGCGTTTGACCTCCTCGCCAGTGCTTTGAGCCACAACAATACTGCTCTGCAAAACATCTTCCATTGATTTATAGCGGCTGACAGCTTCCGTAAGAGCAACTATTTTATCTTTAAGCGCGATACGCTCCATATAAAGCTCTTTATAATCCGCCGCAACAGTTTTCATAAATTCGTCAACCTCGTCTCTTTTATATTTTCCGAGACTTGTTTTAAAAGTTTTTGTTTCAATATCAAGCGGTGTAAGCATATATGTACCCATCCCTTCATTCGTAAATATCTATTTCGGCTTTGAGCCTGCCTTTTTTTGTTGTTCCGCCGTTTCCGAGATATATAAACTTGCCGAAGCCTCTCACTGAAACAACATCAGCGGCTTTAAGCCTTAAAGCGGGCATCAGCGCTTCCGTATAATTAACCGTAACTCTGCCCGACTTTATTACTTCCTCCGTTTTCCCTCTTGATGTGCCGATGACAGCGCTTAACACGCAGTCAAGCCTTTCGGACGCAATTGTAACGCTCCTGCGTTTAAAGCTTCTTTCCGGCAAAACCGGGCTAAAACATTCCTCCGCAACGGCTGATACGCCTCCGGTTTTTTTAAGGTTTAAAATTATAAAATCCTTTACGCTTTCGGCACAGAAAACATAAGCGCAGTTTTCCCCGACCACAATATCACCTATAAAATCGCGGTTTAAGCCAAGCCCTGTAAGCGAGCCGAGATAATCCCTGTGCGTAAGCCCTTCGCTTTCACTCGGCGTAATTTTTATGCAGCACACGGGGAAAAGCTCATTTAATGGCTCGTATCCCTCGGGAAAACAGCCCATAACCTTTCTTTCGGCTTCCTCATAGCCGCCGAAAGCGCTGTAAACGCAGCCCTCCGCCTTTATGTTTTTTACAAGCTGCTGCGCGCGCATATCAAGAAATTTTGAAAAATCGGGATAAAAATTTTTTGAGGCGGCAGAAGCCAAATCCTTTATCCTTGAAGTTAAAAGCTTTGTTTCATCCATAAATTATACCATTAAAAGCAAACGTACTATAATATTACGCACGATTTCTATTAAAATAATAGCGACAACGGGCGTAAAATCAATCATTATACGGTTTGTAAGCGGACTTATGAGTTTTCTTACAGGGTTTGTGACAGGCTCCGTGAATTTGTTTAAAAAACGCCTTATTTTATATACCGTTTCGTTATAATTCGGCACCCACGAAAGCAGCGCTTCGATAACAATCGCCCATGTAAGAAGCTGTGATAAAAGCATTATAAGCCCGATAATCACAGAAATCATAAAGCTTTTCCTCCCTTAATCCCAAAGGAAAGTATTGTTTTTAAGCTCGTTTTTAAAATCACCGAGAATTGTTACGTTATAAGGCGCTATAAGATATATGTTGTTTGACACTCTTTGTATGCCGCCGTCAAGCACATAAATCGCCCCGCTTAAAAAATCAAAAATTTTATGCGCGACATCTTTTTCAAGAAGCTCAAGGTTTACAACAACAGGCTTTCTGTCTTTAAGATGGTCGGCAATTTCCTTCGCGTCGTCAAAATTTGCCGGCTTAATAACAACAACCTTAAACTGTGTTGTTGCCGACATTGAAACGACTTTGTTTCTTCTTCCGCTCGTTTCGGAATACGGCTGAGCTTCGCTTGCCTTTGAGGTGCGCTCCACTCTCGGCTTCGGCATCTCATATTCCTCGGTCATAACCTCATCGTCCTCCGCGCTGAATCCCATTGCTCCAAGTACGTTTTTAAACACTTTGTTCATAATATATGCTCCTTTTCATTGTATTTTAAATATTATAATTTCTTTTACCGAAAATTTTTGAGCCGACTCTTATCATTGTCGCGCCTTCCTCCACGGCGATTTCAAAATCACCGCTCATACCCATTGAAAGGCAGTCAAAGCTTTTTTCGTTTTTATATTTATCATAAAGCCTGTACATATCACGAAAATATTTTCTTGTGATTTTATCGTCCGTTTCAATGGCGGGTACGGTCATAAAGCCTCTTATTTTAAGCCCCGGCAGCGTTTCGATTTCGGCAAGAGCCTCATCTGTTTCCTCCGCTTTAAATCCAAACTTCGCGCCGTCATCCGCAATATTTATCTGCAAAAGAATATCGGCGGTTTTGCCTTCCTTAACGCTTTCTTTCGATATTTCCTTCGCGAGACGCACAGAGTCAACCGAATGTATCATACAGGCGGCGCCAAGCGCCTGCTTAACTTTATTTGTCTGCAAATGCCCTATTAGATGGATTTTTGTTTCCGCCGGCAAAAGCGGTTTTTTTTCACACATTTCCTGTACGCGGTTTTCCCCGATATCCGTAATTCCGCAGGAAAGCGCCGTAAGAATATCCTCCGCCGGATAAGTCTTTGAAACGGCTATCAAAAGAATTTCTTTTTCGCTCCGTCCCGCTCTCGCCGAGGCGGCATAAACAGCGTTTCTGACATTTTCTATATTTTCTTTTATGTTCAAGCTTTTTACCTTCTTTATGTTTATTTGCGTTTTTCCTTAACAACAACCTCGTCATATAAAAGCAGTGTGTCCGCTTCCGTTCCGGCTTTTACGATAGCCGTGCCGTCGCCCGGCTCATAAATCACCTCAACGCTTTTTTCGACTTCACCGCCCGATGTCCTGACTGATACGGTTTTTCCCGCGTCGCCTTTGTCGGTAATAGCGTTGGTCGGAATTTTAAGCCCCCTATATACATTTTTTATTACGTCAACCGTACAGGAGCGTTCACTGTAAATATTGCCTATATAACTGCTTCCTTCAAGGCAAAGCACCGCTTTTTTGCCGTTTACGCTAATGTTTTTTACCTTCGCGTTTACCGTCCCCTCGTTTGTACCGTTAAAACGAAGCTGAACCGCCGTGCCCTCCGTAAGCCCCGCTACGTCATCTTTTTTAAGCGGC
This sequence comes from uncultured Ruminococcus sp., assembly GCA_902784805.1. GTDB lineage: Bacteria > Bacillota > Clostridia > RUG12999 > RUG12999 > RUG12999. Next base: position 22,733 of record CACZWD010000032.1, read on the forward strand.
AAGGCTATTACCCAGCCCGAATTGTCCGTAACCTTGCAGACAGCGTTTTCTGTACCTGCTCCTACGTCCTCGCCCGAAGCGATTTTGTTTATCTTTTCGGCTGTAAGTGAAGCGGCGTCCGTCATTTTTATGCCTTCATAGCCATCGACAAAATCAAAATACAGCCCCGAAATCGGCGCTCCGAGGGCAACCCTTTTGCCGCCGAGCTTTACTTCAAGCTCTGTACGCTTCGCGGTAAGGCTTGTAAGGTCGTTGTTTTCGCCCACGCTCTCGCCTTCAATATACCTTTTCCGGCTGATTAACAAATTTATTTCGTCAAGCGTATTATGTATATCCGCGCCGCCTCCGTCCGCCGCTTTTTTCGCAAGCTGTTCGCAATAGGCGGTCACTCTCGAATTTATTTCCTCAACATCGGTTATGTTTAAAATCGTGCTGTCATGCACGGAATTAATCTCGTCAATTCTGTCGTTGATTTTTTCAAGCTCATCTATAACCTCTTTATCGGCATTTCCGGAATAAACATAAGCGACATTTGTATATTTTGTAACTCTTGTGCCGCTTGCCACATTGCTTTGAAGTATGCCTTTAAGCTCCGATACGACGGGGTATTCGTCACGGATTATTATACCTTTCGCGTTAAACGAATCCTCAAATTCGCCCGCTGTTGCCGTATATCTCGTTTCCACAACGGAAATCTTACCGTAAACCCACCATACAAGCATTACGGTAACAAGAAGCATTAGCATTGTCAGAAATTTTTTCATAATCTATCTTTCCTTTATGGTTTTGGTTAAAGCCCGAAACGCTCTTTTATAATTTTTTCCGCGTCATCGGCGGCGGTTTCGGGAGAAAGCCTTATATAGTTTTTACGTTTGAACCATGTAATCTGCCTTTTTGCGTATCTGCGGCTTTCCCTCTTAATGTTTTCTGTTGCCGTGTCAAGACTGCATTTGCCTTCAAGATATTCGGCAAGCTCTTTATATCCTATTGCCTGCATTGCGGTGTTCTCCGCCGTCAGCCCCATATCAAGAAGCCTTTTAACCTCGCAGGCGCATACAGCTGTTTTCCCTTGCGGCTCTCACGGTTATATTCACCTATTGTTCTTCCTGTTAGCTTATAAATCTCAATCGCGCGGATAACCCTTTTAAGGTCGTTTTCGTGAAGCCTTTTATAGCTTTCGGGGTCGATACTTTCAAGCATTTTATGAACAACCGCGTTTCCTTTTTCCTTTGCTGTTTTTTCAAGCTCTTTCCGAAGGCTTTTATCCTCACCCGGACCTTCAAGGCTTATATTTTCCGCCACGGTATCAATATAAAGCCCCGTTCCTCCAACCATTATCGGCAGTTTGCCCCGTGAATATACATCTTTAATTACTCTGTGCGCCGCCGCCGCGTAATCCGCGAGCGAATAATCCTCCGTGGGCGATACAAAATCCATAAGGTGGTGCGGCACGCCTCTTTTCTCGTTTTCGGTCGGCTTTGCCGTTCCTATATCCATATATTTGTATATCTGCATCGAATCCGCGGAGATAATCTCTCCGTCAAGCCTTAACGCAAGCTCTGCGGAAAGCGCCGTTTTGCCGGACGCCGTAGGCCCCGCGCAGATAATTAAAGGTATTTTTGTTGTTTTTCCGGTAATCACATGAAAACTCCTGCCTACAATCTTTTAAACAATTTTTCAATGAAGGTTTTTGTAATGGCGGCGCTTACAGGTCTTCCGTGCGGACAGGTGACGGCCTTTTCCGATTCCTTAACCTGTTTTACAAGCTCCTCCGCTTCGGGAAGCGTAAGCTTATCATGCCCCTTTACGGCGCTTCGGCAGGCTATGGTATATAAAATCCTGTCCTCTTTTTCCGTACGGGAGCTTTGCTTGCCGTCCATAATACCGTCTATAACCTCTGTAAGCGTATCTTTCGCGTCCTCCTTGCTTATAACGTAGGGCACGCCCCTTATCGCGAGAGTGTTTTCGCCAAACTCCTCAAGCTCCCAGCCGAGCTCCGAAAGAAAATCAAGATTATCTACCGCCGCTTCAAACTCCGCCGCCGTAAGCTTTAACACTTCGGGAGCAAGGAGCATTTGCGGTACTATCTTTTTTTCATGACTTTCCTTTAACAGCCTTTCGTAAATAAGCCTCTCGTGCGCCGCGTGCTGGTCTGTCAGCACAAGGTTTTCGCCTTCCTCAATCAAAATGTATGTATTAAAAAGCTGACCGATAATTTTATAGCCGCCTTTTGTTTCGGACAAGGTTGACTGCACAAACTCCGTGCCTTCGATTTTCTTTGTTTCGCCCGTTCTTACGGGCTTTTCATACTCCTGCGCTTTTTTTACCGGCTCCGTTTCTTTTGCCTGCGCAGACTCTTTATCTATATCAAAATCAAAAATATTTTCCGTTTTGTTTTTTAACTGCTCTTTATACGCTTTTATTTCCTCGTCTGACGGTTTATCGGCATATTTTTTATTATATTCTCTGCCGCAGCCGCTGTCCCTTGCGCTATTAAAAGCATATGCCGCACTCGCGGCGCCGCTGTTTCGCGGCAAAATGTCCCTTACGGCGGGCTTTTCTTCCGCCGCGTCAATCACGGGCATTGTTTTAACGCTGAGCGCGTTTTTAACCGCCCAATAAACCGCCGAATATATTTTGTTTTCCTCAAAAAATTTAACCTCAAGCTTTGCCGGATGAACATTTACATCTACAAGAGAAGGGTTAATATCTACCTTTAAAATTGCGACGGGAAAACAGCCTATCGGAATCATACCCTTAAACGCTTCCTCAAGCGCGAGAGTGATTGTACGGTTTACTATGCAGCGGTTGTTTACATAAAAGCTCTGAAGCGAGCGGTTTTTCCTGTAAAGCGTCATTCCGCCTATAAGCCCGCCGATTTTCAGCCCGGAGGCTTCGTCGGTATAATCCACGGGTACAAGCAGGGACGACACGTCCTTGCCGTATATGGCATAAGCCGCGCTTTTAAGGTTTCCGTCCCCCGGAGTAAAAATTTTCTCTTTTCCGTCCGAAACAAAACGGAAGGATATTTCGGGGTGCGCAAGCGAAAGCTTTTTGACCGCTTCTTCTATATAGCCTGCCTCGGTATAATCCTTTTTTAAAAATTTCATTCTGGCAGGAGTGTTAAAAAACAGATTTTCAACGGTTACGGTTGTCCCCACGGGACAGCCGACAGGCTCCGAGCGTAAAAGCTTGCCCGCCGAAACCACGGTGATTTTGCCATCTTTGCCGTCCATTTTCGATATCATTGTAACCTTTGCGACCGCCGCAATGCTTGCGAGCGCCTCACCTCTGAAACCGAGAGTAAGTATTGAATCAAGGTCCTCCGCGGAGGAAATTTTGCTTGTGGCGTGGCGTAAAAACGCGGTTTCTGTATCGTCCGGGTGAATACCGCAGCCGTTATCCGTCACCGAAAGCTTTTTAAGCCCCCCGCCCGTTATTTCCACCGTTACGGAAGTCGCTCCCGCGTCAATGGAATTTTCGCAAAGCTCTTTTGCGACAGACGACGGTCTTTCGACCACTTCTCCCGCCGCAATCATATTCGCGAGCTGCGGACTTAAAACCTTAACAAGCATATTATCCCTCCTTTTTCAGTATTTTCCGTTTTTTATTTTATCATTTTTTTCAGCTCATAAAGAAGGCTCATTGCCTCTATGGGCGTTATTGTGTCAATGTTGATTTTTCCGAGCCTTTCCTCAACCTCGCTTTTTTCGGCTCCCAGCGAAAGCTGTCCGCTTATTTCGCCGCTTCCGGCGCCGCCCGCTTTAACGGTGACTTTTCCGCCGTCCTTTTCGATGCCGGCAAGGACTTCCTTTGCCCTGTCCGTAACCGCCGCAGGTATGCCCGCAAGACGCGCGACCTCAATACCGTAGCTGTCGTCGGCGCTGCCTCTGATAATTTTCCGAAGAAAAATTATATCGTCGCCCCGTTTTTTGACGGATATCGTGTAATTTACAATGCCTTCCATCGTGTTTTCAAGCGATGTAAGCTCGTGATAATGTGTCGCGAAAAGAGTTTTCGCTCCGCATTTTTTCTTGTCGGCAGTATATTCAAGCACAGCCCACGCAATTGAAAGACCGTCAAAAGTGCTTGTCCCTCTGCCGATTTCGTCATATATAATGAGGCTCTTTTTTGTGGCGTTTTTAAGGATATGCGCAACCTCGCTCATTTCCACCATAAAGGTACTTTGTCCCGATGAGAGGTCGTCCGAAGCGCCCACTCTTGTGAAAATTTTATCAACAACGCCTATCCTCGCGCTGCTTGCCGGCACAAAGCTGCCGACCTGCGCGAGAAGCGTTATCACCGCTGTCTGGCGCATATAAGTCGATTTTCCCGCCATATTGGGACCTGTTATTATGCAAAGCCTGTCGGAGCCCGAATTTAAAAATGTATCGTTGGGCACAAACATTGTGTCCGTAAGCTTTTCAACAACCGGATGCCTGCCGTCCTTTATATCTATAACATCGGAAGTATCGACAATCGGCTTAACATATTTGTTTTTTACCGCCGCAGTCGCCAGCGTGTTAAG
>CACZWD010000033.1 GCA_902784805.1 uncultured Ruminococcus sp.
ATTTGTTTTATCATATTTTTCATCATGAAAAATTTTAATGTTCGAAAGGGTAATTGCGATAACGCCGCAGCAGGTTCTTGCGGTTTCATCAACGCCCTCACAAAATGCAACAAAATCAAGCTTGTTTCTTGTACCTACGGGCTTATATGTATAGCCTTCATAAGAATAGTAAGCTGCAGGATCCGCATACTGTTTTAAAATATGCTCTGCCGTTGCCGCGTCAATAATGCCGTAAGCGCTTGATGTTACAGTACCCGTGCCGTCAATGACGCCAATTTCTCTGCCGTATAAATCTTTAAGCTGTGAAATTACATTCTGATAAATTCTGCTCACTAAAATTCCCTCCTAAAAAGTATAAAAATATCTCATAAATATATAATACTACATTTTTCACAAATTTGCAAGATTTTTTTTTATTTTTCACAAATTTGCAAGATTTTTTTTTATAATTTTCACAAATTTTTTTAAAAAAATATATTTTTTTTTAAATTATAGCTTTACTAATAGCTTTTTTTATGGTATAATTTAAAAAATGGAGGTGTTTACCTATGGCAAAAAAAGCTGAAAATAATATTACGCTTTACAAAAACAAACCCTTGGTAAAAAAAGACAATACAGTTTATCTCGGTTATCGGGACGAGCAGTATATGGTTGAAATGGAAATTACCGATACCGAAAAATCCGGCAATCTTGATATCGCAACCGGTGTTCTGATTAAGCTTATTGACAATACAAAGCTCGGCAGAGACAGGATTGTAAAAAAAGCGGAACGGGAAAATATGGAAAAAGCTATGGATATTGCTTCTTTCTGGCTTCTTGACGCTCTCGGAGAGGAAGAATAAAAATGATTGACAGCAAAGGGCTTACAATGCTCACTGATTTTTACGAATTTACAATGGCGGGCGGTTTTTTTAACAGTGCCGCAAGAAACACGGTAGGATATTACGATATGTATTTCAGGACAATTCCCGACGGCGGCGGCTATGTTATCGCCTGCGGGCTTGAATCCATGGTGGAATATCTGAGTAATCTTCATTTTTCGGACGAGGATATTGAATATCTGCGTTCAAAAAAAATATTTAACGAGGATTTTCTTTCCTATCTTAAAAATTTTGAGTTTTCCTGCGATGTGTGGGCAGTGCCCGAAGGAACGCCGATGTTTCCGAACGAACCTTTCGTTACGGTAAGAGGTCCCGTTATCCAGGCGCAGCTTCTTGAAACAATGATTTTAATCTGCATGAACCATCAGACGCTTATCGCGACCAAGGCAAGCCGTGTTGTGCGTGCCGCGAAAGGCAGACCGGTTATGGAATTCGGCGCAAGACGCGCACAGGGCTATGCCGCGGCGATTTTAGGTTCAAGAGCCGCTTATATTGCCGGCTGCGATTCGACCTCCTGCACAATTTCCGACAGAGATTTCGGTATTCCCGCATCAGGTACAATGGCGCACAGCTGGGTACAGCTTTTTCCAAGCGAATATGAGGCTTTTGACGCTTACGCGAAAAACTATCCCGACAAATGCGTTCTGTTAATAGATACATATAATGTTCTTAAAAGCGGCCTGCCGAACGCAATTAAATGCTTTAAAGAGGTCGTTCTTCCCACCGGAAACCGTCCTCTCGGTGTGAGGATTGACAGTGGCGACGTTACCTATCTTACCAAAAAAATGCGAAAAACACTTGATGACGAAGGTTTTTCCGATTGTAAAATCGTTGTGTCAAATTCTCTTGACGAATATATTATTGCCGACCTTATAGCTCAAGGCGCGCAGATTGATTCCTTCGGCGTGGGCGAAAGGCTTATAACATCACGCTCCGAGCCCGTTCTTGGCGGCGTGTATAAGCTTACTGCCATAGAGGACGAAAACGGAAATATTATACCTAAAATAAAACTCAGCGAAAACGTTGCAAAAATTACAACACCTTGCTTTAAGCAGATATACAGACTTTACTCAAAGGAAACGAAAAAAGCTCTTGCCGATATTGTTACGCTTCACGACGAAGCTATTGACGATACAAAAGATCTTACTATTTTTGATCCCGAATTTACATGGAAAAAGAAAACCGTTACCGATTTTTATGCGGAGCCGCTTATGAAAAAGATTTTTTCGGATGGCAAGCTTGTATATAACCTTCCCGATGTAAAAGAAATAAAAAAATATTGTGAAAATCAGATGGATACAATATGGGATGAAGTTAAGCGTTTTGAAAATCCGCATAAATATTATGTTGATTTGTCCGAAAAGCTTTGGACAATTAAGCATAGAATGCTTGATGAGTACTCTATTTGACATTTTGTCTAAATTATAACAGATTTGATCTTTGCCGAAGTTTTTTTGAAGAATACTGTTTGCAAACAAAAGCTCGCAGGCAAAAACTTTTAAAAATGCTTGACATTTTGCGTTTTTTGTTGTATAATATATTTTGCTGTAATACGCAGCATCCTTACTCTGCCCTTTGCGTGGCAGGGTCAAAGTCCAAAAGGAGGTGAAAATAATGACTGAAATTGTAAACAAGTATGAGTGTGTGTTCGTTGTTGACGCATCACTCGAACAGGAACAAATTGACGCCATCGTTGAGAAATTCAAGTCATTAATCGAAGCAAACGCAAAGCTTGACAATATTGATATTTGGGGCAAAAAGCGTCTTGCGTATGAGATTAATTACAAAACCGAAGGCTACTACGTGCTTGTTGAGTTCACGAGCGTTCCTTCCTTCCCGGCAGAGCTTGAAAGAGTTTTTGGCATAACGGAAGGTATCTTGCGTTCCATGGTTATTTTAAAGGAACACTACGAGTAAAATTACAGGTTTTTGAAAGGACGGTTATTATTATGCTGAATACAGTTATTTTGATGGGAAGACTTACCCGTGACCCGGAGCTAAGACAAACTCCACAAGGTGTAAGCGTTGTCAGTTTTTCTCTTGCGGTTGACAGAAATTACGCGCGTCAGGGTGAAGAAAAGCAGACAGATTTTATAAATATTACAGCATGGAGAAATACCGCCGATTTCGTAGCGAAGTATTTCACGAAAGGACAGCTTGTCGCAATTCGCGGAAGACTTCAGGTACGTTCCTGGGATGACTCTCAGACAGGTCAAAAGCGCTATGCTACCGACGTTGTCGCTGACGAGGTTTTCTTTGCAGAAAGCAAGAAAACCTCTGATAACAGTGCTGCAAACGGTAATTTTGGCGCGCCTGTTGATAACGGTGACGCAGGAATAGACACAACATCGGTTGCAGGTTTTACCATAGCCGATGAAAATTTGCCTTTCTAAACAAGGGCATACAAATTTCTTAAAGGAGGTTTCTCACAATGGCTGAAAGAATTGCCGAACGCGGCACAAGAAAGCCCAGAAAGAAAGTTTGTGCTTTCTGTGCGGACAAAGTTTCTGAAATTGATTATAAAGATATAGCAAAGCTCCGTAAATATATCTCTGAAAGAGGGAAAATCACTCCCCGCAGAATTAACGGCTGCTGCGCAAAACATCAGAGACAACTTACAACAGCAATCAAGAGAGCGAGAATTATTGCGCTTCTTCCGTTCTCAACCGATTAATTATAGACTTACCATCTAATAATGCCGCAGGAAAATCCTGCGGCATTTCATTTATCGGCGGAAAATTTTGCCGTTTTTTCAAATATATTTGTCATATTACCATGATAATATATCCCGCATAAATTACCAGCAAAAGCCAGCCCTGAAGCTTTGTGAATTTTTCACGCAGCAGCATAGGAATCAACGCTATCAGCGTTATAATAAGACACGCAGGCATATCAAGCATAAACCCCTGACGGCTTATCGGCAGCTCTTTTCCCGAAATAACGGAGCAAAGCGGCATAATAAGCGTGAGGTCTATAATATTTGCTCCTATAATATTACCCACAGAAAGGCTTGCTTGTTTTTTCGCAATTGATGTAAGCGTTGTCACAAGCTCCGGCAAAGACGTCCCCACCGCAACTATTGTAACGGCTATTACTCCTTCGGAAACTCCAAGCGTTTTTGCTATAATCGTCGCGTTATCTACCATAAGGTCGGAGCCCCAGATAATTCCTGCGGCGCCAAAAACAAATTTTAAAATATTTACGGTAATTGTCCTTCTGTCATGCGCAGGTCTTTCCCCATTTTTTTCGGAACCTCTTTCCGAAACGGCACTATGTATATTTTCCGCCATAAACATAACAAAAATCATAAGAAGAATAATGCTGCCCCATATTTTCAAACTTCCGGTCGGACTCGCGAGGCACAACACCGCCGCCGCCGCTATTAACATTGCTGATTTTAAAAGATAGCTTTTTCTTTTCGCGCTTCCTGCCATAAAAACAAGCGATATGCCAAGGATAAGCCCTGTATTCGCCGTAACGGAGCCTACAGCATTACCGACAGCCATATCAACGCTTCCTTTACTTGCGGCAATAATGGAAACTATCATTTCGGGCATCGTTGTCGCAATGCTCACAACTGTCGCGCCTACTATAAATTTCGGGACGCCCGAAATCTCGGCAATCCACGATGCGGCGTCAACAAAAAAATCTCCGCCCTTAACAATAAAAACCAAGCCTACCGCAAAAAGAATAACCGCAATCCATATACTCATATTAATCTCCATTCCGCCGCTCCGCTTCGGCACAAATAATAATTTTATTTTTCCGTAAATATTAAAAGAGACTTATCCGTAAAAAGCGGATAAGTCTCATTGTTACTGCGATTCCGGGTGTTATCCACCGTGATGACGAAATCTGCAACAAAGCAAAGCTGCTTTGCCAATTACTCCCTTATTCAATATTATTTTATCATACCACAGTCTGTTTTGTCAAGAAAATTTTTATGACAATTACCGATTTTTTTCGTAAAAACAAAATAGGTTTACCGCTTCACGCAGTGAAATTCGTAATAATCATCACCCTCAAAATACGTAACATCTAAACTGCCGTCATCATTAACCTCAAAATTTATATCAAGGTCATCAATACTTCCCATACCGGATACTATCGACCATGTTTGCTCGCCCATATCCTCGCCTTTATACGTGATAACCGCACTTTTATCTGCAGCTAAATCTGCCGTAAACGCGTCAGCAGCGATTTCGCCCGAAGCGTCATCACCCAAAGCGTCTTTAACCGAATCGGATGCCCATTTGCCAACAACAGTTTTTTCTTCCTCCGATAATGTAAGCATTGGGTCAGAAGCGGCACTGCTGCCCTCTTTTGCAAAAGTAAGCTTCATACCGGTATCCATAATATCATCAAATATTATAAGGTCTCCGTCAACCGTAGCTGACATTTCTTCGCCCTGGACCTTTATATTAAGAGCGTTACCTTCAAGCGTCCATTTGATACTCGCGCTTTCACCGTCAACTTCCATTCTGCCTTTTCCGCCTTTTAAAAGCTCTATTGCCCATCCGGCAATATTTTCATCTGTAAGCGTCATTCCACTCATTTCGCCAACGATAGAAATATATTTTCCTTCTATACCTGTTTCGGCTCCGTTGTCCGCTCCTCCACAGCCGGTCAAAATCGCGGCAGCCATAACTACCACAACAACTAATGAAATCAACCTTTTAATTTTTCTCACTAACATTTCGCCTCCTACTACTATTTTTCGTACATTAAAAAATATAATGTACAATGAAATTATATCATATAAATATCTTTTTGTCAAATAATATATAAAAAAACAAAATGTGCAAGTAATTTAAAAATAAGGCATTTTTAGATTAAAAATTTTTAATAAATTCAAGCATAAGCTTTGCCGAATTGTCCGCTGCCACCGGCAAGAAAGACAAATAATCGGCATGCGACGAGCCATCGGCATTATCTGAAATTGCCCTGACTACGGCAAACGGAACTTTGTTTATCACGCAAACCTGCGCTATGCTGCCGCCCTCCATTTCACCCGCGGCAGCGGAAAAATTTTCTACAATTTTTCTTTTCAGCTCATCATTGTTAAGAAAAATATCGCCTGTCGCGATACGCCCCTGCGAAACCTTTAAACCTCTTATGTTTTTTGCCGCCGCAAACAGCTTTTCGCGTGTTTTTTCATCACACGGCATATAAACCGTATCAATGCCCGAAATAAAACCGACGGGGTCGCCGAGAGGACTTGTATCCATATCGTGCTGAACCGTATCCGTACCGATAACGATATCACCAAATGATACTTCATCGCTAAGCGCTCCTGCAACACCTGTATTTATAATAACCTCGGGTTTATAAAGCAGTATCATGGTCTGCGCGCACACAGCGGCATTTACTTTGCCTATACCTGCCTTTGCTATAACAACGTCTTTGCCCGAAATCCGCCCAGTGACAAAATCAATACCGCTGACATTTTTTATTTGCTTGTTTTCTACGGCATTTTTAAGGGTTGTCACCTCAATATCCATAGCTCCGATTATTCCTATCACTGTTGCTTCGTCCTTTCCTTACTTATTTCTTATATGATAAATCCTTTTCCGTTATATTGTTTATTTTTTAAAATATTTTTTCACCTCATTTTTTGCGTACTGCCGCCGCCTCTGTTTTTTCTGTATAAAGTAATTTAAGTATTATCGGTGTGGAAACAGAAGCTATAATAACAATCAGAATTACAGCGGGAAAATATGACGCGTCAAGCAAATCCGCCGCAAGCCCCTTTTGCGCTACTATAAGGCACACCTCACCTCTCGCCATCATTCCGACACCTATTTTAAGAGCGTCCTTTATTTTATATCCGCAAAGTCCCGCGCCAAATCCGCAGCCGATAATTTTTGTAATAAGAGCGACTATTACATAGCATACAGCAAATAAAGCGATTTTTCCCGAAAAATCAGAAAAATCTGTCTTTAAGCCGATATTCACAAAGAAAATCGGCGCGAAAAACATATATGAGCTTATATCAATTTTTTCTACTATATATTCGGCAGAGCGAAGCGTACAAAGTATCACACCCGCCACAAACGCGCCCGTTATATCCGCAATGCCAAACACCGCTTCCGCAATATACGAAAGCATAAGGCAAAGCACAAGCCCGAATATGGGAACACGCCTGTTATGCGGATATTTTATACTTAACCATTTAAACCCATAATGCGCCGCAAAGCCAACAATTACGGCAAAAACAAAAAACATAGCCGTTCTTAAAACAACGGCAAGCGGTCTTACTTCGGGGTCTTTAAGGCTCATAACGATGCTGAGAAGCACAATTCCGATTATATCGTCAATTATCGCCGCGCTTAAAACTATCGTTCCGACCTTCGTTTGCAGCTTTCCCATTTCACGCAGCGCTTCAACGGTTATACTCACGGAGGTTGCCGTAATTATAAGACCCGTAAAAACCGCGCTTACAAATTCTTTGCTTCCGGGAGGCGCAAAGCCGCCATGCATTACGGAATATAAAACATATCCCCCGATAAGCGGAACAAGAACGCCCATGGAAGCTACAACAGCCGCCGCAAGACCTGTTTTTTTAACCTCTTTTATATCGGTTTCAAGCCCTGCCGTGAACATTATCATAATAACGCCGAACTCAGCTATTTCTCCGATAAAGCTGCTTGTCCCAAGACCGCATATTTTTAAAAATATACCTGCGGCAAGCATACCGACAACCTGCGGAAGCTTAAGCTTCCTCGCGCCCATACCGAATAGTTTTGCCGAAATTAAAATAAGGGCTATCGGCAGAAATTCCTTGTACAAAAAAATCCATCTCTTTTCAAATTTTAATATGCGTACTGTTTTATCACAACAGTTTTTTTTTCAAAAAAGCAGGGGCTTCAATCACGCCCCTGTTTCTTTACCTTATTATTTTACAAAATTATCTTTCTTCTGTTTTCAGCTTCGTTGATTTTATCAATATATTCAAGCGACATACCCGTTCCCTTAGCGACGCAGGAAATAGCGTCCTCGGCAACATAAACATCAACGCCCGTTTTTTCACGCAAAAGAATGTCAAGCCCCCAGATAAGACCGCCGCCTCCGGTTACAACAATACCTGAATGGCTTATATCACCAACAAGCTCGGGCGGAGTAGCTTCAAGCACCGCATGAGCAGCGTCCGCAATCATCATACCCGTTTCGATTAACGCTTCGGCAATTTCGGTCGAATTAACCATAAGCGTTTTCGGAAGCCCTGTAAGAAGGCACCTTCCGCGCACCTCCATCTGAAGCTCCTCGTCCCTCGGAAGCACGCATCCGATAGCGATTTTAAGCTCCTCGGCAGTTCTTTCACCGATTAAAACGTTATACTTTTTCTTAATATATCTTACAACAGCCTCGTCAAACTTATCGCCGGCAATTTTAACGGACGACCTTACAACAACGCCGTCAAGCGAAATAACAGCAATATCGGTCGTTCCTCCGCCGATGTCAACAACCATACAGCCGCTTGGCCTTGATATATCAATCCCGGCGCCGATAGCCGCCGCGATAGGCTCCTCAATAAGCCTTACCTTTGAAGCGCCCGCCTGAATTGTAGCGTCGATAACAGCTCTTTTTTCAACCTCCGTAACGCCGCTCGGAACGCACACAACAACACGGGGACCGAAAAGCCTCGGCTTGCAAACCTTCTTTAAAAACTCTTTGAGCATTTTTTCTGTAAGCGTGTAGTCCGAAATAACACCGTCCGAAAGCGGTCTTTTCGCTGTAACGCTCCCCGGCGTTCTGCCAAGCATACGCTGTGCCTTAACCCCTACGGCAAGCGGCTCGCCTTTTGCGTTTACGGCAACAACGGACGGTTCACGAAGAACTATTCCCTTACCTTTTACGTATATAAGCACGGTCGATGTACCAAGGTCTATACCGACATCCTGAATATATCCGAACAACATTATATCCTCTCCTCATATGTAAATCTTCAAAAAAGATAATTGCAATAAACACTCATTATAAATTATACTATATATTTGAAAATTAGTCAATGGTTTTTGCAAAAAAACTGTTTTTTGAAAAAATAAGACAGAAAAAAATTATCAAAAAAAGCTTGAAAATATAAAATAATATGATATACTTAAATAAAGAGATTTTTTTCTAAATTAATTATTAGCGGGGAATGTTTTGTGAAAAGAATACTGTGCCTCATAACCATATTGGCTTTACTTTTTTGCGGCTGCACAGAGGGGCTTTATATCGAAAACAACAATGAAACAACCAAAAGTATTCCGGAGGATTTTTTACGGAACGAAACCAATATTTCAAAAGACGCACTTGAACTTGCCGAAAGCTCTGTAAAAAAGGACGGCGTATATACTACGCCCGCGACCGTCGCCGCCTATATTCATATTTTCGGGCGACTGCCGGATAATTTTATAACCAAAAAAGAAGCGGCACAGCTTGGCTGGGATAACAAAGAAGGCAATTTGAGCGAAATCGCTCCCGGAAAATCTTTAGGCGGAGACCGTTTCGGAAACTATGAGAAAAAATTGCCGAAAGGTTCTTACCGTGAATGTGACGTAAATTATAAGGGCGGCGCAAGAGGCGCCGAGAGACTTGTTTATTCGAACAAAGACGCTGTTGTTTATTATACCGCGGACCACTATAAGAGCTTTATAAGGCTATATTAAAAACAGGGGCTGAGTTTATTCTTAAAATTCAGCCCCTGTTTTTTTAATTACACTTCTGTAAAGTTATTTAGAAAACGAATTATCATTACCGCTGCCTGCGCTCTGGTTGAAGCTTCGGCAGGTAAAACCTTATTTTCGTCCGTACCAAAAATTATCTTTTGTTTTACCGCCCATAAAACGGCTTCCTTTGCCCAATCGCTTATTTCATCATTATCGGTAAAATCGCTCTCTCCGATATCTGTCCGGTATCCTTTAAACTTAGCGTACCTGTAAAGCATTGTCACAAGCTGTTCACGGGTAATTTCCTCATTAGGCTCAAAACCACGACTCGAAATTCCGTTTACAAGGTTATTTTCGCTTGCCCAGCCTACAGCGTTTTCGTACCAGCTTCCGCTCTCAATATCGGAAAATGCCGCTTTTCCTGCCTTCGGCTCACCCTCAAGGCGGTAAAGAACAGTCACGAACATTGCTCTTGTTATGGGCGTATCGGGAGAGAATTCTTCCTCCGAGATACCCTTCATAATGCCTTTTTCTACAATCTTTTCAATATCCTTTTCAGCCCAGTGACCTTTCGTATCTTTAAACTTTTTACCTTTTGTTTCCTGTTTTCCGCTATTGTCAGTATTATTATCCTCTGTCTTGTTATCCTCGTTATCGGTGACGGTTTTTTCTGTCTTTTTGGTGCCGCCTCCGCCTGACGCTCCGCTGTAAGAAGTCTTTTCCTGCGTATAATCATCAGTATAGTGGAAAACAATTTTATCGCCGTCCGAAACCTTTTGCTCCGCAACACCGAGTGACGGATATTTTCCGTTTAAGGTGTACATCCAGCCGGAAAGTGCCCCGTTATCAAACTCTTTAAGCCCACGAACAGAGCTTATATAGTTATCCTCGTTTGTATATGGAATGCCTGCAAGACTTAAAGCCTTTGCCGTCACGTCAAGTACGGTACTGCCCTTCGGAACAGTCACCTTTGTTTTTGAAATCCACTCCGTAAGGTTTTTCGCCGACATTGTATGTGTATCGCTGCTGTCTTTCGGCTCACCATGCTTTTTATCACCGTAAAGTGTGAAATACACACTTATATTATTTGAAGATGAGCCGCCCGAAGAAGAATCCGTAACGGTTATCGGCACCGATATAGCGGAGATTTCATCTGCTTTATCCTCACCCGTGTAAGTGATAAGCATTTCGGTATCTGTTGTTTTTAAAGTATCGTTAGGAGAATATGTATAGTCACTAACGGCCTTTTTATCGCCGTTTTCATAAACTGCCGTAATAACCATACCTGTCGGGTCAAAGGTTTCTCCTTCTTTATATGTCAATTTATCCGGAGCTTTGGTAAGCTCAATTTCTTTAACAAGCGGAACCTTCACATTAACATCAATTTCCGCGGTCTTCCCTTTGTAAGAAACGGTAACTTTTTTTGTATCCGCATTAAGAATTTCGGGCGTAACAGTATAATTTTTTGCTATCTGCTCTTTATCATCTGCATAATGCGCCGTAACCGTAAGATTTTCCGTGTCAAATTTGTCACCTGAGTAATAATCTTTTTTAACATTTTCGGTATCAAGCGAAATTGATGAAAGCTCCGCATTCGTTGCGATAACGGGAATGTCAATGTCCGGCAGACTGCCGAGCCAAGCCGCCTTTGACTGCGCGTTGAGGTTTGCGCCTTTACCGTTCTCATATGTTATTGCCCTATGATTTCCGTATGAATCACCAAAGCCCGAAACGTAAACCATACCACCCGAAAGCGTAAAGGTATCATAATTATAATCTGCCGGCACGGTAAGCTCGGTATCTTTTTGGTACGATATTGCTCCCCAGGTATTTTTCTCCTTTAAGACATTTGAAACGGTCTGCGCTCCCTGATTTGACGCGAAATTATACTGTGCCGAAAGTCCGCCTATAATCTTGTCCTCATAACCGGGCACATCGGTGTAAACCGCATTTGCGTTCATATTATATACGCCCGCAAGCTTGTTTGCAGGATGATACACCGTATCAAGCACAACGCTTATTTCATCACCCGGATGCACTTCTTCCCCGTTATTTATGCTTATATTTAACTTTTTCGCTGTTATTATCTGATATTCCGCTTTACCGTCTTTTTCAAGCTTTACAATATTTCTTCCCTGTGAAAGCGGAACAGAAAAACTTCCGTCTTTGTTCTTATCTACATTTTCAAAACCGTCATACGTTAAAACGTCATTTTCTATGATAGGGTTTGACACATAAACGTTCAGCCCCTCTGTAACAGGCGAAAATGTATAACTGCCGCTGTCGCCGACAAAATAAATAACATCATGCTCACTGTCAAGCGCATCGCCGGAAAGCTTTATTTCATCACTGTTTTTGCCCTCATTTATAGTCATTCCGGTATCAATTCCGCTTGTTTCGGCTCCCACGCTTACGACAAAAACTCCGGTGTTTTCCGGCCATATTGCTCCATAAAAAACAGCCCCGGAGCCAAAGTCAATGTTTATAGCGTCATATGTCACAAGCACTATTGCCGTACCTTCTCCGACTGCCGTAACAAGTCCGTTTTCGTCAACCGTAACAACATTCTCGCTCACATTTCCGTTTTCATCAATAACGGTATAATGATAATCGGGCTCAATAAAGTAATTGGCTGTAACGCTGTCAACGGCTTCCCAGTTTCTTAAATTTACAATCCCGAAGGTATCGCCTTCGTCAAGCGTAAGGTATCCTTTCGCATTTATATTAAGGTAAATATCGCCTACGTTATAGCCGTTGTTTGACGAAAGATTGCGGTCTATGCCTGTTTTTTCGCCTTCTTTAAGCATTTCTTCGGTTATGTCCATACCGAAATCCGCTGTCTTTTTAAATTTACCCGCATAAGTTACATATTCGTCACTTGTCACACGGTAATTATATACCTTGTTATTTTCAAGCGCATAGTAATATGTACGGTTTCCCTCGTTTTCTTTAACGCCTTCCGGTTCAATTTCCGTAAAGCTTACAAAATGCTTGCTGCCTTTTTGTCCGACATAAAGCTCTGTGCCTTCCGGTACAGTTATTTTAGCGTCCGAATATGTTTTTAATATGCATACGGGCGCTGTAATCGCCGTAACGGTTTTATCTCCCGACTGCTTTGTTTTTTCCGCGGAAATTACATATTCTCCGGGCTTATCGACTGAAATTACAGCCTTGCCTTCCGCGTCTGTAAGCTTTCCCGTTTTCTCGCCGTTCACCGTAATTTCGGCACCCTCGCAGGCGGAAAAAACCTTGTTCCAATATTCATCATATCCCGCAATATAAAAAGTTAATTCAACATCTTCTCCGACTTCCGCACGGGTTTTAAAGTCACCGAACTTTGTATAGCTTTCCGTATCGGGGTAATAGCTTTCAAACACAGCGGCGTCAACGTAATCGCCATCATTTAACGTGTGAGAAAGCCCCGAAACAAACGCTTTCGCTCCATTTACTTCATAACCAAAGTTACCGCTTTCGTCGCCCCATAATTTGCCTACCGAAAGCCCCCAATCGCTCATATACGACGAATAGCCCGCCTCTGCTCCGCCTTCATAAAATAAATTATGCGCGGTTTTAAAGAGGTCATCAAGCGTGTATTCACTTTGCCCCGTAAGCTCAACTTCTTTTGCCGCAACCGGACTTCCGTCTTTTCCGTCAACAATTTTTCCGTACTTGCTTATTGTTATGTATGTTTTTATTGCAACCTCATCGTCCGCAAATACGCCAAATGCGAATATGCCCGAAATCATAACAACTGCAAGTAATAAGGATAGGATTTTTTTCATTTTCATTTTTTAGGTTTCCTTTCAAAAAAAAAATTAATATATTTAAAAAGCTGCGGTAATTAAAAATTACCACAGCAGTTATTTCTGTGTTCATCACATTTTGCATAGCAAAAACACCCCGAAAAACAGACTTTCGGATAAGCAAAACTATCGCTCCTTTG
>CACZWD010000034.1:0-26057 GCA_902784805.1 uncultured Ruminococcus sp.
GGAAGTTCCATACTCCATGAATTTGCTTTTGAAATATATTTTCCTTCTTCATCAAAGGTGTTTCTCAATATGATTCCAACTTTTTTTGAATCAGGTGTGCCGCTTTTAACAGAATTCAATATTTCGTCTGCAAACTGTTCCGCATTGCCGTTTGGCGTCTTAACATAAACAGTTATATTAAAAACATAATCTCCTTTATCATAGAATACATCTCTTACATATTTATCACTTGCGGCGCTGTTTGTTATTGTATAACTATATTCATAAGCGTTAAACTCATTATATTTTTTTGATTTCACATCAAAAAGTTGTATAAGCTTTTCATTTTTTTCACGTTTAACCCTATCATGGTCGTCATTCGCCATTTTTTTGCTTCCTCCAACATCGTCTGCCGAATACACGCCAATAGTTATTCCTGATATATTATCTTTTACAGACATTTTCATAAAAGAAAAAATATTTTCGGAATCTTCCGCTGTCTGCATATAATAATCCTGTGGTATATCAATCGAAAAATCAAGATTTTCAGCCTCAAATCTGCGCTTGCCCGCTTCAATATTTGAAAGGTCGTAAATATCGTTTTCGTCATATTTACACTCGAATGTATCAAGCAGTTTAATAAACTTTTCTCTTTGCGTCGTTTCCTTGTTATTAAACATACCCAAAACCTCTATTATATAGTTAGACATAACATAATATGAAGCATACCAATATATCTCCTTATTTTTTGCCTGAAAAAACATTGTGCGCAGATTTTGGTCACTTGTATCTTTATCCGCTTTAACAAGAGTATAATCAGAAAAAGAATTTTTTGTTGTGCTGAAATATTTTTCAAAATCAAATTCATCGTCAACAGGATTGATTGTGATGCTGAAATAATTATCATCATCATATTCAAATTCAGTATATATTCCGTCAAAAGTCCGCTCACTCATATGCATTTCAATCGGATTATCAATAGACCACCCATAATAACTGTCTCCTATACGGGCAGCGTTTGATGTTCCCACAACGGTTTTTTTATCTGTATTTGCCGATTCTTTTATAACTGTAATTTCTTTTGTAGCGTCATTATATGTTACAACGGCTCCGAAAGTTTCGGAAATAAATCTTAACGGAACCATCGTAATGCCTTGTTCCGTAAGCTCAGGCTCATGCAGAAGCTTTTCCGCATAACTGTTGACTTCGGCTGTCGGATTACCTATTTGTAAGAAGATATTTACGCTTGGATAAATTAATGTTATACTCTTATCATCACCATTCCATTGAACCTCGGCTCCGAAAGCTTCCGTTATGACGCGCAGCGGCACAAGAGTAACTCCCTCGCCTGCAATATAAGGTTTTTCTACTTCAAATGAGCTTCCGTTTATACGTATTATTTCATCTCCAACGCTGAATCGCACTTCAACTTTACCGTAATCGTCGGCGTATGTAATAAACATAAATGCTGATAATACCAAACTTAATACCAAAATAAAACCTACAAATTTTTTCATAAAAATCTCCTTTTCTTTCTATCCGTATATTATTGTATCTGCCTGTACGCCGTCACGTATATAGGATACTACCGCGTCCTTGCCATTATAAGTGTTTTTTAACGCCTCATTCCAATCCGTTATGCTGTGTACCTCTATACCGTTAACAGCCGTAACTTTATCGCCTTCTTTAAGGTTTGCGCCATCAAACTGTTTTACGGTAAGCCCTTTATTTGTGGGAAGCCCGATTTTTGCTTCCCAGGACTGTTCAAGCGAAATTTTAAAATCAGGTCTTAAAATTTTTCCATAAGACTCAAATTGAGAAATTGCGTAAATTACAGTATCTACAGGAATTGCGAATGCCATATTCTCTATACCCATACCGGTATATTTGCTTGAATTTATACCTATAAGCTCCCCTTTTATATTCAGAAGCGGACCTCCCGAATTTCCGGGGTTTATCGTAGCGTCTGTCTGAAGAAGTTTATAATATGAATCACTGACAGTAACATTATTTCCGCATACAATTCCTTTTGTAACGGTGTTTCGCATTGACATTGAAATAGGGGTTCCTATAGCGATTGCTGTCTTACCCGAAACCACACTTTCCGGCTCCGCCATTTTTATTGGTATAAGACCCAATTTATAAATCTTAATAATCGCAAGATCAGCCGTTTCATCAGAAAACAGAACATCGCCCGGCCAGCTTGAACCATCGTTTAATACCACTGTTGTGTTTGTTATATCTTTTACAACATGCGCGTTTGTTATAATGTACCCGTTGCTTTTATATATTACACCGCTCCCGTGTATTGTAGGATTATTATATTTTGCTGATTCAGACGAGCTTTTGTAATTTCCTATAATTGAAACAACACTCGGACTGACATCATACGCAGTTTGCGCAACCATATCATCTTCCGTGAAATTCACATATACACTTTTTGAATCTTCTTCCCATATTACTTCCGCACCCATAGCTTCGCCGACAGCTCTTAAAGGTATGTATGTACGGTCTCCGCTTAATATTACACTATTGTTAAGCCTTTTGCCGTTTACATATACCCTTATTGCCTCATCAGCATTTACTGTAAGCCCCATACAAATACAAACAATAAAAAGACAAAAAAAAGTTTTTATTTTTTCTCTCATTACCAAACTCCTTCTTCAAATATATAATAATTATATTATACCATATCTCATAAACAATATCAAGTATTTTTTTGTGTTTTTATTAAATTGTGTTAATATATTTGTAATATAAAACACACCGCCTTGCATCACGGCAAGACGGTATGTTTTAATCTTCCTTTTCCAATACTTTTTTTAAAAAAACGTTATCCTTATCTTTTGATAATTTTGATAAAAATTTACAAACAGCATATGTATTTCTGTTTTCAATTTCAAGTTTGCTTACTGTCTCGCCAAGCGCATACAATATACAGCACAGTACAATATAAAGCAGCAACCCGCCGAACAATAGTATTTTAGCTTCAACACGGCTAAAAAAAATAACAGAAATAATTATTCCTATGAAAGCAAAGAATACAGATGCTCCTTTAATAATTCTGCCTTTTTCCACAAAATCGCTCCCCTTCCCGCAATTTTGAATTGCTTATTTAATTATTATATTAATTTTATCATACTTTTTATTTATTGTCAATACTTTCTATATCCGAAAATTTTACAAAAAATTTGCGGTTATCACTGTTATTTCCAAAAGAACAAAAAAGCGGGACGCAAACTTCCGCCCCGCAAAACAAAACATATGTTTTAAGCTTTATCAACAGAACCGAAAAGCTCCATTTTTTCTTTAACCGTAGCTTTAATCGCTTCAAAACCGGGAGCAAGAAGCTTACGGGGGTCAAAACCTTTGCCTTCAAGGTCCTTACCTGCTTCAATATATTTTCTTGTTGCGTCGGCAAACGCGAGCTGACATTCGGTATTAACATTTATTTTTGAAACGCCGAGTGAAATGGCTTTTTTAATCATATCCGCCGGTATGCCCGTTCCGCCATGCAAAACAAGAGGCATAATACCTGTTTTTTCCTGAATCTGCGCAAGTACATCAAAATTAAGCCCTGCCCAATTCGCGGGATATTTACCGTGAATGTTACCTATCCCCGCCGCAAGCATATCAACACCGAGGTCTGCAATGAGCTTACACTCGTCCGGGTCCGCAACCTCACCGCCGCCTATAACGCCGTCTTCCTCACCGCCGATTGCTCCGACCTCAGCTTCAACCGAAATACCTTTTCCGTGAGCAATAGATATAATTTCCTTTGTTTTTTCTATATTTTCATCAATTGCGTATTTTGAGCCGTCAAACATAACAGATGAAAATCCCGCTTCAATAGCTTTTTTTGCGCCCTCATAGCTGCCATGGTCAAGATGAATCGCAACCGGAACAGTTATTCCGAGAGAATCAATCATAGCCTTTACCATATCGGCAACCGTCTTGAACCCGCACATATATTTACCCGCGCCTTCGGAAACTCCGAGAATAACCGGTGAATTGTTCTCCTGCGATGTTTGCAGAATGGCTTTCGTCCATTCAAGATTATTGATATTAAACTGACCTACAGCGTATTTCCCCGCTTTTGCTTTTACAAGCATTTCCTTTGCTGATACTAACATTTTTTATCATCCTTTCAATTTTGGTTATTTATGATATGCGCTTCCTTCAATTATTGTAAACGCACGATAAATCTGTTCAAAAAGCATAACACGCATAAGCATATGCGGAAAAGTCATATCGGAAAAGCTGAGTCTGAAATCCGCTGCCGTTTTAACCTCATCGGATAAGCCGTCAGAGCCGCCTATAATAAATGTCATTTCCCCCACAGAAGCAAGCGAAAGCGTCTTGATTTTTTCGGCAAGCTTTTCGGAGGAGGCTTTGTTGCCTTCAACACAAAGAGCAATAATATAACTGCCTTTAGGTATAGCTTTTAAAACGGCTTTGCCTTCTTTATCTATGTCCTGACCGTTCTGACCGCGAACTTCGGAAAGCTCCGTAACTCGTATTTTCCCAAATCTGCCGAGCCTTTTTACGTACTCATTACAGGCGTCCTTATAAAATTTTTCTTTAATCCCGCCAATACATATTACGTTTATGTTCATTAAAACTTCAACAAGCTTTCTTTAACTTTTTTAAGCATTTCTTCATACGAAAGAAGCTTCGACTTTTCTTCCTCAATAAGCTTTGCGGGCGCTTTCTGCAAGAACCCCTGATTGTTAAGCTTGCCGCTCGCGCGCTTAACCTCGCCTTCAAGCCTTGCCAGCTCTTTTTTAAGCCTTGCGATTTCCTCATCCTTATTAACAAGCTCGTCAAGCGGAATCGCTATCTCCGCGCCGTCAACGACTGCTGTAACGGCAGTTTCGGGTATGTCGGCTTTATTCTCCGTTATAACGGTCTCTAAAGCTGAACAAAGCTTTTCAAAAAACATTTTTCCCTGACTGAAAACATCGCCCTGCTTTGTCACAAAAATCAGTTTTGCTTTTTTTGAATTCGGCACGTTCTTTTCGGTCCGTATATTTCTTACGGCTTTTATTGCCGCCATAATTTTTTCCATATCACGCGCTTCTTCATCAAAATTAAGGCTTTCGTCCGCTTTCGGCCAATCCGAAATCATAATGCTCTCACCTTCGTGCGGAAGATGCTGCCATATTTCTTCGGTTATAAAAGGCATAAACGGGTGAAGCAGCTTCATTGCATTTGAAAGAACATAACAAAGTACATTTTCGGCAGCAAGCCTTGACGGATTTTCTTTATCGAAAAGACGCGGTTTTACAAGCTCGATATACCAGTCGCAGAAGTTATCCCAAAGAAAATCGTAAAGCTTTGAAACAGCTATTCCAAGCTCAAATTTATCAAGATTTTCTGTTACTTCCGATATAAGAGCATTAAACTTTGTGAGAAGCCATTTATCTTCAATGAGAAGTTCATCTTTTTCGGGAAGTCTGCACTCATCTATATCAAGATTCATAAGCGTAAACCTTGATGCGTTCCAAATTTTATTCGCGAAATTACGGCTTGCTTCTACGGTTTTTGAGCCGACAATCTTGTTTACCTCGGGATTCGGGTTCTGCCCTTCCGGCACAGGCGGGTCATATGTTACGGGGAAACGCATATCGTTGCCGGGAGCAACTCCCGTAACAAGCGTAAGCCTTAAAGCGTCCGCGCCGTACATATCAATTATCTGAAGCGGGTCAACGCCGTTACCCTTTGATTTTGACATTTTTTCGCCTTTGCCGTCACGCACAAGACCGTGAATAAACACGTGCTTAAACGGCACTTCTCCCATATGCTCAAGCCCTGAAAAAATCATTCTCGATACCCAGAAAAAGATTATATCATAGCCCGTAACAAGCACATCGGTCGGATAAAAATATTTCAGTTCTTCGGTGTTATCCGGCCAGCCGAGAGTAGAAAAAGGCCAAAGAGCGGAAGAAAACCATGTATCAAGCACGTCCTCCTCCTGATGTACCTTTCCGCCGCATTTCGGGCATACCGTAATATCTTCTTTTGATACTGTTGTTTCGCCGCAGGCGTCACAATAAAAGGCAGGTATTCTGTGTCCCCACCAAAGCTGACGTGAGATGCACCAGTCAAACACGCCTTCCATCCAATTGTTGTATATTTTCGTAAAACGCTCGGGAACAAAACGTGTCCTGCCCGCGTTGACCGCGTCAAGAGCAGGCTTTGCAAGAGGCTGCATTTTTACAAACCACTGCTTTGAAACAATAGGCTCAACCGTACTTCCGCAGCGATAGCAGGTTCCCACGTTATGCGAATGGGGCTCAACTTTCACAAGCAAGCCTTCCGCCTCAAGGTCGGCAACCATGGCTTTACGCGCTTCATAGCGATCCATACCTTCATATTTGCCGCCAAACTCATTGATTGTCGCGTCATCGTTCAACACTTTGATTATTTCAAGCCCGTGACGTTTACCTACTTCAAAGTCGTTAGGGTCATGAGCAGGTGTAATTTTAACACAGCCCGTACCGAAATCCTTATCAACATATTCATCGGCAATAACGGGTATTTCCCTGCCGACAAGAGGTAAAATAAGAGTTTTTCCGACAAGATTTTTATATCTTTCATCTTCGGGATTTACGGCAACGGCAGTATCACCTAAAAGTGTTTCGGGACGTGTGGTCGCAATAACCACAAAATCGTCCGAGCCTTTTATCGGATATTTTATATGCCAGAAATTGCCCTGTTGCTCGGTATGCTCAACCTCCTCGTTTGAAAGAGCCGTTACACAATGCGGGCACCAATTGATTATTCTCGGTCCCTGATAAATAAGACCTTTATTATATAAATTCACAAAAACTTCACGAACAGCCTTGGAACAGCCTTCGTCCATAGTAAAGCGTTCCCGTTCCCAGTCGCAGGACGAGCCGAGCTTTTTGAGCTGATTTATTATTCTGCTGCCGTATTCGTTTTTCCAATCCCAGACACGTTCAAGAAATTTTTCTCTGCCGAGGTCATAACGGGAAAGCCCCTCTTTTCTAAGCTCCGCTTCAACCTTTATTTGAGTTGCTATGCCCGCATGGTCGGTTCCGGGCATCCAAAGAGTGGAATAACCCTGCATTCTTTTATAGCGTATAAGAATATCCTGCAACGTTTCATCAAAAGCATGTCCCATATGAAGCTGACCCGTAACATTCGGAGGCGGAATTACAATTGTAAAAGGTTTTTTGTTTTTATCAACCTTTGCGTGGAAATATCCTTTTTCTGTCCAAGTTTTGTAAATTCTGTCCTCAAACGATGAGGGATCATAGTTTTTGTCAATATTTTCCATTATAAATCCTTGCCTTTCGTAAATTATACATAGTAAATGCAGCGTCAGCCGTTAAACGTTGGCGCCGCATAATTATACTATTTTTTATTTGAAACCGTCTGTCAAATAGAGCGCCAAAAGCCCTATAACGGCCATCACAACTCCGATAATTTTAAATATCAGAACAGTTTTTTCAGTCATACCTGTTTTTACACCGAAAAAAGGTACCGCGTAAATCATCACAACGCCCAGGAAAGCAAGTATCCAAAATAAAGCATGCATATTTTTTCCTCCGTTTCAAATATTTCAAAAATAATTAGATATAAAAATAATTCTACCATATAATAATAGCACAAAATGCCATAAATGTCAATGTTTTTATTAAATATAATGCCTACACTTCCCTGTGCAAACCGTTAAGTTTTTTAATTATACTTCTTGTTCTGGTACCGACAAGTTTTTCAAGATCGCCACTGGTCTGATTTAAATGACGCTGCGCATCGGACAGTGTACTTTCAAATTTCACAAACTCTGTTTTAATTTCCGCAAGTGCCGCGTAGACCTCCGCCGCCTTTTTTTCAAGCTTCGCACTTCTGAACGCCGCCTGCAAGCTGTTTAAAAGCGCTGTAAGCGTTGTGGGACCGGAAATAATAATACGATATTTCTGCTGCAAATATTCTACAAGTCCGTCCCTTTTAACAACCTCACAGTAAAGCCCCTCAAGCGGCAAAAACATAACTGCATAATCGGTTGTAAGAGGCGGATTAATATATTTTTCGGATATGTCTTTTGCGGATTTTTTCACGGCGTCTTCAAGCTCTTTTGCGTATTTTTCAGTATCGTCACGGTTATTATCATACGCGTCCTGAAGCCTTGTAAAGCTTTCAACGGGAAATTTCGAATCAATAGGAAGATATATTATATCATCTCCCGAAGGTATTTTGACTGCAAACTCTACAGATTGACCACTTCCGGGCTTTGCGGAAAAGTTTTTTTCGTATTGTTCGGCAGACAGCATTTGAGAAAGCAGCCTGTCAAGCTGAAGTTCACCCCATACGCCTCTGTTTTTTACATTTGAAAGCACTTTTTTAAGGTCGCCAATACTTTCGGCAATACCATGCATTTCTCCGATTCCTCGGTTTACCTGCTCAAGTCTATCGTTAACTGCTTTAAAAGACTGCCCTATATGTTCTCCGAGAGTTTTATTAAGATTATCGTCAACAGTTTTTCTTATTTCTTCTATAGATTTTTCGTTGCGGGTTTCAATATCCGAAAGACGCGTATCAATTCTGCGGTTTTGCGATTCAAGCTTAGCGTCAAGACCTGCCGCGAAACGTGAAAGACTCGCGGAAAGCTCCTCCCTGCCAAGACGCATTTCATTAAGATTTTCACGGTGCTGCCCTAAAAATTCATCCCGCCCAATAACATTTCTGTTGTCCGGTTTTAATAACAGAAATATCACAATCAATATAAGAAGCAGAACAAAAATCGCAAGTGTTATACATATATAAAGCAAAAAATCACCTTCCCGTTTTTTTACAATATAAGTATAACATTTTTTAGCTTTAATGTCAAATATACCGTATTATTTTTTTGTAATCGGGCAAAATTTAATTTAGAAATATGCACAAAGGAAAGGAACGTATTTATGATAAATAAAGTCGAAATCTGCGGTGTAAACACCTCCAAGCTGCCCGTTTTAAACGCCGGAAAGAAAACCGAACTTTTAAAAAAAATTAAACAAGGTGATAAAGCCGCCAAAACCGAATTTATTGAGGGCAATTTACGACTTGTACTCAGCGTTCTGCAACGTTTTTCGGGCCGAGGAGAGCAGGTTGACGATCTTTTTCAGGTAGGCTGTGTAGGCTTGATAAAGGCAATGGAAAATTTTGATTTATCACTCGGCGTACAGTTTTCGACCTATGCCGTTCCTATGATAATAGGTGAAATAAGAAGGTATCTGCGTGATAATAACGCTATAAGAGTAAGTCGTTCTCTTCGTGATACGGCATATCGTGCATTGCAGACAAAGGAAAATCTTACAGCAAAAACAGGACAGGAGCCTTCAGCCGGCGATATTGCAAAGGAAATGGGAATAGAAACCGAAGATGTTGTTTTCGCGCTTAACGCTATTGCCGACCCGGTATCGCTTTTTGAACCTGTATATCACGACGGTGAGGATGCGGCATATATTGTTGACCAGGTAAAAGATACAAAAAACAGCGATGAAAAATGGATTCAAGAAATAGCTTTAAGACAGGCTATGGAAAATTTAAGCGAGAGAGAAAAACATATTTTGCAGCTGCGTTTTTATCGCGGCAGAACGCAGATGGAGGTTGCCGAAGAAATAGGAATTTCACAGGCACAGGTGAGCCGTCTTGAAAAGAGCGCGCTTATGCATATGAGAAAATATATGTAGGCGTTAATTCTTCAAGAATTTTACCGTAGAAGTGTTAATATTAATGATTTTTTAAAAGGGTGGCAAAAGTCACCCTTTTAAAAATCATATTAAAATTGGATTAATATTACAATGTCCCTGTTACAGTTACTGTCGCTGTACCCGGCGTAACGGTTACGGCTCCGCTTACGGAATCCTGCAAGATTGTTGCTTCGGGAACCGTAATTTGTCCGGCATTTGTTGTAAATAATCCTGTCGCTTCACTGTAAGTGTACTCTGTCCAAGGAGCCCCATTATAGGTTACGGAAATTTCCGAAAGTGCGGGATTAAATGTATCCGTTATAACAAGGTTATCCGATTCCTGCGCAGGAGCATTTCCCGTATTTTCAATAACAAAGGTATAGGTGATTGTACCGTTTTCTTCAACAGAAAGCGGTGAAAGTGATTTTGTTATGCTAAGGATAGGTTCATCTGACACAAGGAGCGCCGCGGAAGCCGAAATGGGCGCGGCAATAGAAGAAGAAGTCACTTCGGCAGTATTTATTATAGAGCTGCCTGCCGACAAAGGAGCGTATTCATTCGGAACAGCGCTGTAAAGCAAAAGCAAATTGCCGCTTGCCGGAACGGTAAGACCGCTTATTTCAAGACCATCTGCCGCTGTTACTGTCGGTGTGGGCAGTAATGTACCGTCCGAAAAAGCATAAACGGAGCCGTCCTCAAAGTCAAGCGGAATACGCGCTTCGGTTTCCGAAAAAGAATACTCGCCAAGATTATCCGTTACCGTAACATCTGTTACCGGTGCTGAGCCGGAGTTTACAATGCTTATTGCGTAATCAACAGGCTCTCCGGCAACATAGCTGTCCGATAAAACAGATTTTGTGACAGTCAGCGCTTCAAGTATTTCGCCTGTTGTAACATTTGAATTAGTAGTTGTACCACCATATGATAAGGTGGCACGGTTATAAAAAACAGCCATTTGTTTTCCTCCATATTCTTAATATTTTAGGCAAAAGCCAATCGATCTTTTTTGCCTAAGGAACAATTCTGTTCCTCATTATATAATATTAAAAAAAGAGGTTAAATGTGCAAAGGTTTAAAAAGCAATTTGAAAACGCAAAAACGGAGACGCATTTTGCGCCTCCGTTTAACGTTTAAAACTAAACCTTCTGTTTTGTTTTAAGTATTAGTCCTGGCTTATGAAGTTAATTCTTGCAGCATGTTTAAGAATTGCAACTGCGTCTGCGCCATCAACACCGGCAGGTGCAGCAACGTCAGCCTGTGCGGTGAAAGGAATTAAACTTGCACTGCCGCCTGCAGCAACTGTAAGAACAACAACAGCATCGTATGTTGTTATATAACTATCGTTATCAGCATCGCCCTTGATACCTGATGCAACAGGACCTGGAGCTGCTATCGTAACATCAATAAGAGCAGAGTCAGCATATTCAACTGTCTCATCTGCTTTTACTCTTGTTACTCTTGCTTTCATCTTATATGAACCTGCTGCCGGAGCAGTACCAGTAAATGCACCATTTGAATATCCGCCAACAAGATTGTTCCATGTTGTACCATTATCCGATGAATAAAGAACATCAACATCTGCATTTGCATCTTCTGTTGCATCATCACCAAATACGTCATTAAGCGCAATGTTGAACTGAAGCTGAGCGCCCGGCTCAAATGTGCTCGTCTCCTGATCCGCTTCTACGGAAGCAACTGCAAATGCTACACCGGAAGCTGCAAAATCAGCTTTATCCATTTGTCCGAGATCCATTGTTGTAGAACCTGCCCAGATGTAGTATCTGGTGTCTGAAGCAGATGCAGGAAGAACAACATTAAAATCAAATGATGCTTCGTTGTTTTCTGCCGTAGCCTGATCTACATAGTAAACATAGTAAGGCTGAGCTTCAAGTTCGCCTACAGCAAGATTAACTGTGTCACCTGTAACAAAAGCTCTGTTGTTAAGAGTACCGAACATAAGTATAGAAATTTCATCTGTTCCTGTTGCTGTAGCGTTTACAACAACATTGTACTCATAGCCTGTACCGTTTGGTCCTACATAAGTCATTGAAGCATTTGCCAATGTAACAGGATTAGCCATAGAAACTACCTGCAACATGCAAAGTGCCATAACAACCATGAGAACAAGACTTACCATTTTTTTCACAAAAATCACTCTCCTGATTACTTGGTAGCGCCTTCCGGGCGCCCCGTTTTTTTATTTTTATATTAATTATAATATAAACAAAATATATAACGTTTTTCTAACGTCAATTTCATTATACCACAAAATTTTCAATAATGCAAGCATTTTTTATTTTTTTACTTTTTGTATAATAAAAATATGGTTTTTTTATGCACACTGCACAAGATTTACCTTGGACATATTTTAAAAAACGTAAAAAATAATATTTTTGCAAAAATGTTATTGCAAACTGAAAAGCTTTGTGGTATAATATGAGCGTACAGCCGTTTGAGTATGCTTTAAGTCACGCTTTTTCGGCTGTGACACCGGTTAATTTTAATATTTTCTGAAAGGAGAAAAAATTATGAAATATTCAGCGGAAGTTGAAGCAATGTGCCCTCTCGCAAAGGGCGCGTATCACGGTCCTGCGCCGATACCTCAGGAAGGTAAATGGACGCAGGTGAAAGAAATTAAGGATATATCCGGTCTTACGCACGGCATAGGCTGGTGTGCTCCCCAACAGGGTACCTGTAAACTTACCTTAAATATAAAGGAAGGAATTATTCAGGAGGCTCTTGTTGAAACTATAGGCTGTTCGGGCATGACTCATTCGGCAGCTATGGCATCTGAAATACTTGTAGGAAAAACAATTCTTGAAGCGCTTAACACAGACCTTGTATGTGACGCTATCAATACGGCAATGAGAGAATTATTCCTTCAGATTGTTTACGGTCGTTCGCAGACAGCTTTTTCGGAGGACGGGCTTCCGATAGGCGCCGGTCTTGAGGACCTTGGAAAAGGGCTTCGCTCTCAGGTTGGTACAACCTACGCGACTCTTAAAAAAGGTCCGCGATATCTTGAACTCGCAGAGGGTTATATAACAAAATGCGCAGTTGATAACGACGGTCAAATTATAGGTTATAAATTTGTTCATCTCGGCAAAATGATGGAAATGATAACGAAGGGTATGGACGCAAACGAAGCTTATGAAAAAGCAAGCGGTCAGTACGGCAGAGTTGATGACGCCGCAAAGCTTATAGACCCTCGCCACGAATAATATCCCCGCGGGATAAAACCGGAACAATGAAAGGAATGAGAAAAAATGGCTTTATTTGAAAGTTATGAAAGAAGGATAGACCAGATTAACGCCGAGCTTAAAAAGCACGGTATATCTTCAATTGAAGAAGCTAAAAAAATCTGTGATGACAAAGGTATAGATGTTTACGGCATAGTAAAAGGCATACAGCCCAATTAAGGACGGCTGCAAAAAAGCCGCTGACGCCGCCGAAAAAATAGGCGTGGGCTTGCAATCTTTTTGCATACCCGGCTCCGTTGCCGATGACAGAAAAGTAGGTCTCGGTCACGGAAATCTCGGCGCAATGCTTCTCCGTGAGGAAACAAAATGCTTTGCGTTCCTTGCGGGACATGAATCCTTTGCTGCGGCTGAAGGCGCTATCGGTCTTGCGAGAAGCGCGAACAAGGCAAGAAAAGAAGACCTCCGTGTTATTCTTAACGGTCTCGGAAAGGACGCGGCACAAATTATTTCAAGAATTAACGGCTTTACCTATGTTCAGACTCAGTTTGATTACTATACGGGAAAAGTTAATATTGTAAAAGAAATCGCTTATTCGAACGGTGAGCGTTCAAAGGTTCGCTGCTACGGTGCCGATGATGTCCGTGAAGGTGTTGCTATTATGCATCTTGAAGGTGTTGATGTTTCAATTACCGGTAACTCCACAAACCCGACACGTTTCCAGCATCCCGTTGCCGGCACTTACAAAAAAGAATGTATCGAACAGGGCAAAAAATATTTTTCCGTTGCATCGGGCGGCGGTACGGGACGTACACTTCACCCTGACAATATGGCTGCGGGCCCCGCTTCTTACGGTATGACAGACACAATGGGCAGAATGCATTCGGACGCGCAGTTTGCGGGTTCTTCGTCTGTACCGGCACACGTTGAAATGATGGGCTTAATCGGCGCGGGCAACAATCCGATGGTCGGAATGACTGTTGCCGTTGCCGTTGCGGTCGAGGAAGCTATGAATAAATAAGAAAAAACAGATGATATAAATATTAAAAACGGGAACGGTAAAATGCCTTAAAAAAGGCTTGCTGTTCCCGTTTTTAATTTTGATATTTTAGATTTTACGGCAAGGTGTTATATTTTTCTCTTTACAAAACGGTTTTTTTATGCTATACTTAAATAGTAAAAAATAAGAAAAAGAAAGAGGCTCTTATA
This sequence comes from uncultured Ruminococcus sp., assembly GCA_902784805.1. Lineage (GTDB taxonomy): Bacteria > Bacillota > Clostridia > RUG12999 > RUG12999 > RUG12999. Next base: position 14,087 of record CACZWD010000034.1, read on the forward strand.
AATGAAAAAACTTTTTAAAATTTTATTACCTGTTTTATCTTTAATGCTGATACTTACGGTTTTCAGCAGCTGCGAAAGCAAGAAAACAGAAAACGAAGGTACTTCAACCTCTGCAAATGAGCAGACTGAAAAACAAAATGACACAACAGTAAAAGAGTCTTCCGATGATGAAGTCGTTGATGAAATCGAAAGCAATACCGTTGTTTTGTCGGTTGAAGGCTTTGGCGATATTACTCTTGAGCTCTATCCCGAATACGCTCCCGCTACCGTTGCCAATTTTAAAAAGCTTGTAAGCGAAGGCTTTTACGACAACACTATTTTCCACAGAGTTATGTCGGGCTTTATGATTCAGGGAGGCGGCTTTGACGCGGCAAACCCCGACACACAAAAACGTGCGCCGGCAGTCAAAGGCGAATTTGCGCAAAACGGCTTTACAAAAAATACGCTTTCTCATAAACGCGGCGTAATTTCACTTGCAAGGGCAAATGACCCGAACAGCGGCTCAAGTCAGTTTTTTATTGTCCATGAGGATTCCGATTTTCTTGACGGCGCGTATGCCGCTTTCGGCGAAGTAACGGACGGTATGGACGTTGTTGACGCGATAGCGGGGATTGAAGTCGAAACAAATCCGATGAATCCGAAAGAACAGAGTCTCCCCGTTAAATACCCCGTTGTTTCAAAGGCTGTAATCAAAGAATAAAGGACAGAAAAAAATGAAAGATAATTTTGTTTCCGGTTTTGTTGCCGTTATCGGCAGACCTAATGTCGGCAAGTCAACACTGATTAACCACGCAATAGGGCAAAAAATTGCGATAATTTCGGATAAGCCCCAGACCACAAGGGGAAAAATACTCGCGATACGCACGGATGAAAACTCGCAGATTGTTTTTGTAGATACACCGGGGATTCATAAGCCGAAAAACAAGCTTGGCGAGTTTATGGTAAAAACCGCCGAAACCTCGGCTTCCGGAGCAGATGTGATTTTGTTTGTTGTGGAAGCGGGAGATGAAATAAGAGGCAACGAGCTGCGTATTCTCGATTATATAAAGGCAAGCGGACTTCCTTGCGTACTTGCCATAAATAAAATTGACAAGTTTTCAAACAAAGAAAAGCTGTTACCGCAGATTGAAGCTTTTGTTAAAGAGTTTGATTTTGCGGCGGTTGTCCCCATTTGCGCCAGGAGTACAGAAAGCGTGGAAAAAGTTATCAAAGAAATAGAAAAACTTTTGCCAAGTTGTCCGCAGCTCTATCCCGATGATATGATAACGGATATGACGGAGCGTGAAATTGCCGCCGAAATAATCCGCGAAAAAGTGCTTCGTATGCTTGATAAGGAAATTCCTCACGGTACCGCTATTGAAATAATGCAGTATTCCGAAAGCGAAAATCTTGTTCGCGTTATAGCGAATATTTATTGCGAAAAGGCTACTCACAAAGGCATTTTAATAGGCAAAAACGGTGAAATGCTGAAAAAAATAGGAGGAAGCGCGCGGCTTGATATTGAAAAAATGACAGGTAAAAAAGTATATGTTGAGCTTTGGGTAAAGGTTAAGGACGATTGGCGAAACAACAACTATCTTATGAAGGAATTTGGCTTTACGGAAGAAAAAATTTGAGGTGACTTAGCTTGAGGGTGATAGCCGGGCTCTCTAAAGGGCATAATTTAAAAACTCCTTCGGGACTTAACACAAGACCGACAACTGATAAAGTAAAAGGCAGTTTGTTCTCAATGCTTACGGGAAATATCGCCGGCGCAAATGTTCTTGACCTTTTTGCCGGCAGCGGCGCTCTCGGTATCGAAGCTTTAAGCCGGGGCGCGGAAAAATGTGTTTTTGTTGACAGCTCTCCGGAGGCAAAGGCTTGTATTCGCGACAACCTTAATCACACAAAGCTTTCAGCGAAAGCCGAAACGGTACAATCCGATTCTTTTTTGTATCTTAAACACTGCTGCGAGCAATTTGATATAATATTTCTCGACCCGCCGTACCATATGGGGTTGGTTGCCCGCGCGACTGAACTTATATGTGAAAAAAATCTGCTGAAAAAAGGCGGTTTATTAAGTGTGGAAACCGATAACGGTGAGCTTGACGGAACAGACTTTGACACACTTATATGTATAAAAAATAAAAAATACGGCAGAATTTCTTTAAAAATTTATCAAAATGGTATTGATTAATTTGGAAAATTGGTGTATAATGTAAATATATTGTTTTTATATTATTATTTTTTGCAGGGGAAGAAACAAAATGGTAAAAAAAACAGCGATATATCCCGGCAGCTTTGACCCCGTCACAAAAGGTCATCTTGATATAATAGAGCGCTCCGCAAGAATTTTTGACAGAGTTGTGGTTGCCGTTCTTGAAAACGGAGCCAAAATTCCGTCGTTTACCTTTGGGGAAAGAGTGGAAATGCTTAAAACTGCGGCAAGAGGTTTTCCGAATGTTGAGGTTAAGAGCTTTGACGGTCTCCTTGTGGATTTTGTTCGTCGTGAAAATGCCTCTGTTATTGTGAAAGGTTTAAGAGCGGTATCGGATTTTGAATATGAGTTTCAAATGGCGCTTTTAAACCGCAAAATTGCCCCCGAAATCGAAACAATGTTTCTTACTACCTCGGACAAGTATTGTTTCTTAAGTTCGAGCATTGTCAGAGATATAGCAAGACACGGCGGCAATCTTGATGAATTTGTGCCGGCAGAGCTTGTAGATTACATACGAGAAAAATTATCTAAATCATAAGTTTGGAGGGAAATATTAATGGAAATTTTGGAAATTCTGGAGGATATAGAGGAGTCTGTTGAAAAATCTTTTTCGCTTTTTGGTATGTCTGTTATAAACAAAAGTGATATGCTCGCGATGCTGGAGGAGCTTCGTATGAAGCTTCCGGACGAAATCAAGCAGGCAAAATGGGTTAAGGAAGAAAGGCAGAAAATTCTTTCGGAAGCGCAAGCAGAGGCGGATTCCATTGTTGAAGGCGCTAAAGAAAAAGTCATAGCGCTTGTTGATGAGCATGAAATCGCAAAACAGGCAAAAGCCAAAGCGGAGCAGCTTATTTCAGATGCCCGCGCTCAGGAACAGGAAATGCGTAAAAACGCCATTCTTTATGCCGACAGTATGCTTGAAAAGGTTGAAAATGTTACATCGGGTGTACTTGATAAAGCAAGAGAAAGCAGAAGACAGCTCAGATAGTTTATGTTTTATTACATAATGAATGATACGCAAAATGAATGAGGCAATTCCGAATGTTAAAAAAATCGGGATTGCCTCAAACTGTTTTCGGAAAAATATACTGCTCTAATTAGGTGTTGAAATAAAAATACTTTTGTGGTATAATTAGAATGGTAAATATGTACAAATAATTGAAAGGTCTAAGTTATATGGGTAAAACAAAGAAATATACTATTGCCGTTACGGCGCTTATTTTTGTTTTGATATTCGCTTATATGGCAAGCAACGGTTTCCACGGACTTACAAAGGACGGCGAAAATACGCAAATTGAAATTGTTGAAGGTATGACCGGCGCAAAAATTGTTCATTTGCTGCATCAAAACGGAATTATCGAAAACGAGGTGTTTTTTAAAATCGCACTGCGCCTTTCGGGAAAAAGCGCTAATTTTAAAATCGGTGTTTATGAACTTAACCCAAAAATGTCATACCTTGAAATAATAAATATGCTTACAAATTTTTCTTCCGAAGGGCTTATAAAAGTTACCGTTCCCGAAGGCTACAGGCTTTCGCAGATAGCGGAGCTGCTTGACGAAAAAGGGCTTGCGGATGAGGACAAGTTTATGCAGGAGGCTTTTTCGGGAGTCTTTGATTATGACTTTTTGCCCAAAAACTATTCTTCAGCCGAGGAAAGGCTTGAAGGATACCTTTTCCCCGACACATATCTTTTTGACGAAAATATAGATGAACACGGCATTATCAACGCAATGCTTGCCGAGTTTGAAGATGTCTGTAACGAAAGGCTTGCCGAAGCTTTGAAAAAAAACGGCAAAGACCTTCGTTCAACCCTCATTATGGCTTCAATTATCGAAAAGGAAGGAAAAGAAGCCGAATTTACGACAATTTCCTCCGTTTTTTATAACAGGCTTGCGAAAAATATGAGGCTGGAATCCTGTGCGACAGTCAATTATATTTTGGATAAGCCCAAAGATAATCTTTCTGTTGCCGATACTTATATAGAATCGCCGTACAATACCTATCGAAACGGCGGCCTGCCCCCCGCCCCGATATGCTCACCCGGACTTGCTGCGCTTGAAGCCGCGATATCCCCCGCCGATACCGATTATTTGTATTTCGTCGCGGACGGCAGCGGAAACAACTTGTTTTCCGCAACATACGAGGAGCATCTGAAAAAAAAGGAGGAACTGAAAATTGGAGGATAGAATAGTATATCCGGAACTGAACGGTTTTTTAAGAGCGCAATTACCGCAGCACACCGGCTTACTGCATGAGCTTGAGGAATACGCAAAAGAGCCGTATATTCCCATAATCCAGCCTGAGGTCGCTCAATTTTTAAAAGTGTTTTTCAGCTTTTCAAAGCCTAAAAAAATTCTTGAAATCGGTACGGCAATAGGTTATTCCGCAATTTTCTTTGCCGGACTTGACAAGGAAACCGAAATCGTTACCGTGGAACGCAATTCCGATATGATTAAAGCGGCGCATGAAAATTTTGAGCGTTCGGGCTTTGCGGACAAAATAACGCTTATTGAAGGTGATGCGGCAGATGTTCTTATGAGGCTTGACGGCGAATTTGATACTGTGTTTCTCGATGCCGCAAAAGGGCAATATCAAAAATTTTTGCCCGATATTTTAAGAGTTTTAAAACCGGGCGGTGTACTTATCACGGACAATATACTTTACCGCGGTATTGTCGCGGACGCTAACCCTCCGAGAAAACATATTACAATTGCGAGAAATCTTAAAAAATATATTGTCGGAATTACCCATAGTGACAGGCTTGACACTACCGTTCTGCCACTCGGCGACGGTGTCGGTATTTCAAAAAAGCTTAAATAAGAAAGGAGTCTTTGTTTATGGACAGAATAGAGCTTCTTGCTCCTGCCGGAAGTCTTGAAAAGCTTAAATTCGCGGTGCTTTACGGTGCTGACGCGGTGTATATCGGCGGACAGGCTTTTTCACTGCGTACCGCAGCCGAAAATTTTTCGGAGGACGATATACGGGAAGGCGTTGAATTTGCGCATAAAAAAGGCGTTAAAGTGTATATTGCTCTTAATATAATCGCTCACAACGCCGATATTGAAAAAATTGTCGAAGCGGGAAAACGCGCTTATTTAATGGGCGTTGACGCCGCTATTGTCGCGGATATAGGCGTTATGGCGGCTTTAAGAGAAAATGTACCGGGGCTTGATTTACATATCAGTACGCAAGCAAATATCGTCAATACAAAAACGGCGTCCGTTTTCTATAAAATGGGCGCAAAACGTGTTGTCCTTGCGAGAGAGCTTTCTCTTGACGAAATAAAAGAAATCAGAGAAAAAACGCCCGTGGGGCTTGAGCTTGAAATGTTTGTTCACGGAGCTATGTGTATTTCGTATTCCGGCAGATGCCTTTTAAGCAATTATATGACAGGCAGAGACAGCAACGGCGGTGCCTGCGCGCAGCCCTGCCGCTGGAATTACAGCTTGGTTGAGGAAAAACGCCCCGGTGAATACTATCCCGTTTATGAGGACGACCACGGCACTTACATTTTTAATTCAAAGGATTTATGCCTTATTGAGCATATTCCCGAAATTGTCGAAGCCGGTGTTACTTCAATTAAAATCGAGGGCAGAGTCAAAACGGAATATTATGTTGCGACTGTCGTTAAGGCGTACCGTGAGGCAATTGACGCTTACTACCGCGACGGTGATTTATACAGATTTGATAAAAGCTTATTGGATGAGCTTAAAAAAATAAGTCACAGAAATTACTGCGAAGGCTTTTTTAAAGGTAAAACAGATGAAAACAGTCAGGTCTATGAAACCTCCTCATATGTCAGAAATTATGAGCTTGTCGGCATAGTTAAGAATTATGACGCAGAAACCGGAATACTTACTCTCGAACAGCGTAACCGTTTTTTTAAGGGCGATGAGCTTGAAATATTACAGCCCATGATTCCCGGCTTTACAGTACTTAAAGTTGATTATATGACGGACGAAAACGGCTGGGAAATCAATTCCGCTCCGAATCCGAAAATGATTGTTAAAATAAAATCGGATAAAAAAATTATACCTAACTCAATTATTCGCAAAGTCAGAGAGGGCTGATTTATGAAACTTCCCAAAGAATTCAAAATCCGTATGAAAAAAATGCTCGGTGGCGATTATCCGGCTTTTGAAGCGGCTTTACTTAACGGCAAGCCTGTTTCGGGCATACGGCTCAATATGGCAAAATGCGTTAAAATTCCCGATAATTTTTTATCTCTCAAACCCGTTCCGTGGTGTCCCTACGGCTTTTACGCAGACAAAGAAGTTTTTTCGGGAAAACACCCTTATCATTTTGCCGGGCTTTTCTATTTTCAGGAGCCTTCCGCCATGGCGGTTGTTTCGGCTCTCGACATAAAAAAAGGTGATTATGTCCTTGACCTGTGCGCCGCTCCCGGAGGCAAGGCAACGCAGGCGGGCGCTTTGCTTGACGGCAGCGGTTTGCTTGTCGCAAACGAAATAAATTCAAAACGCGCCGTTATTCTTGCCGAGAACACAGAGCGTTTCGGGCTTAAAAATACGGTTGTAACAAACGAAAATCCCGACAGCCTCGCGGAAAAATTCCCGGAATTTTTTGATAAAATAATTGTTGACGCCCCGTGTTCGGGCGAAGGAATGTTCAGAAAAGAGCCGCAGGCTGTCGATTGCTGGAGCGAACAGCATACTTTTTCCTGCGCTTTAAGACAGCAAAATATTATTGACAGCGCCTTAAAAATGCTGAAAAGCGGCGGCAGGCTTATATATTCCACCTGCACCTTCGCGCCGTGTGAAAACGAGGGTATATGTGATTATATTTTAAAAAAATATCCCGATATGCGACTTGAAAAAATTTATTTAAACGGGCTTTCTAATGCGGACGGAAGGCTTGTAAATTCTTCTTTCGATTTAAGCGGCGCAAAGCGCGTATATCCGCACAGGCAGCGCGGTGAAGGTCATTTTCTCGCGCTTTTTGCGAAAAACGGAAACACCTCCCGAAAGCTTTTTGCCGCAAAAAAGCCCGATAAAAAAACAGCGGAAGCTCTAAAAATGTTCCGCGATTTTGAAAAAAATGCTTTAAATACAAGCTTTGACGGCGATTTTAAGCTTTTCGGCGAAAATCTTTATTATTTGCCTTTCGCTTTACCGCTTGACGGTATAAAAACCATACGTGCCGGACTTCATCTCGGCACGGTAAAAAAAGGCAGGTTTGAGCCTGCGCACGCGCTTGCTCTTGCGCTTAAAGCGGAGGATTTTAAAAATTCCGTTAATTTTCCGTGTGAAAGTGACGAAATAAAAAAATATCTTCACGGCGAAGCCCTTTCGGGTAATTTTGACGGTCACGGAGCACTTCTCACAGACGGTTATCCCCTCGGCTGGGTAAAGGGCAGCGGCGGAATTTTAAAAAATAAGTTTCCGAAAAATTTGAGGATATAATTACGGCAAGAATTTTTATGTTTTCACGGGCGGACACATAGGTCCGCCCTTACGCATTTCATACACGGTTTTCCGTATGGGCGGCAATTTGCCGCCCGTTATCTTTTTGCTTAATCTTCCTTCTCGCTTTCAAGCTTTATTTTCGGATTTCCAACGGTAAAAACTTTACCCTTCTCATCAAGAAAAACCGCCTGAACACCAAAGCTTTCGGCAAGCTCACCGCCCTTTTCTTCTCCGAGAACAAAGCAAGCCGTTGAAAGAGCATCGGCAAGCGTGCCGTTTTCACTTATTATTGTTACGCTTTTTAAGCCGTTTTTGGCAGGGTAACCCGTATGAGGGTCAAGCAGATGATGATACCTTTTGCCCTTTTCCTCAAAAAAACGCTCATAACCGCCCGATGTTACAACGCACGTTTCACCCGTGAACACATAGGCATATATGCCTCCGTCACCGTCACTTATGCCGACAACAAAATCCGTTCCGTCCGGCTTTTTGCCGTAGGTCACTATATTTCCGCCAAAATCAAGTATGGCGTATTTTACTTTATGTTTTTTTAATATTTCACGGCTTCTGTCTGAGGCGTACCCCTTTGCTACCGCTCCGAGGTCGATTTTTCCGCCGTCCGAAACACTGATGCCGTCATCACTTATCTCTATTTTTGTGTTATCTATCAGTTTTACCGCGCTTTCTATCTCTTCTTTTTCCGGTACTCTGCCGCTTTTACCGTGACTGAAGCCCCATATGTCAATCAGCGGTTTTACCGCAATATTAAACGCGCCGTCCGATTTTTCCCTTACCTCCTCCGACAATTCTATCATCTCCGCTATATCCGCAGGCAACGCCACTCTTTTTCCGCTGTTAAGCTCAAAAATCATACCTTCGGAAGAATGTGAGTTCAAATTTTTATCAATATTATCAAGCAATTCGTTTATTTCCTTTGCCGCTTTTGCCATATCTCGTCCCTGTCCCGATATTCTGATATCGGTATCCATTTTAAAGCTGTGAAACTCGGCTTTTTTACAGTTTCCCGCAAAAAACATAATTAAAGGCAAAAAAACAGCCAAACCGACAAATGTAACAGCAAGCTTCTTTTTCATTTGCTATCTCCTTCCGCAAGCAAAGCCTTGACCTCGTTTAGAGTTACGGCTCTCGCAAGACGGCTGCGCAAAGACGCCGCGTTTTTAAGCCCTTTTGTGTACCATAAAAGGTGGCAGCGGCTTTTACGTATTCCGCTTCCCTCGCCGTAAATTTCGCAAAGTGCCGCCGCATGGCGCACAGCCATTTCTTTTTTATCTGTTTCTGTAGGTATTGTCAGCACCTTGCCGACGTTAAACAGCTCAAGGATTTGCTTTATAAGCCACGGATTGCCTTCAAGGCCTCTCGCCGGCATAACGGCGTCACAGCCCGTTAAATCCACCATTTTTTTCGCGTCCTCCGCTGAAAAAATATCGCCGTTGCCTATAACGGGAATCGTAAGCTTTTCCTTTACTCTCGCAATTATTTCAAGGTCTGCCCTGCCTCCGTACATCTGCTCACGTGTTCTGCCGTGAACGGTTACGGCGTCCGCTCCGCTGTCCTCAAGCATTTCCGCAAAAGAAACGGCGTTTACGCTTTTCTCGTCCCAGCCTTTGCGTATTTTTACTGTAAGCGGCACGGTTACAGCTTTTTTGACGGCTTTTACAATCTCTCCCGCAAGCTTCGGGTTTTTCATAAGCGCGCTGCCGTCGCCATGCCCCGCAACCTTCGGCACGGGACAGCCCATATTTATATCAATAATATCCGCGCCGTTTTTTTCGGCACATTTCGCGCCGTAAGCCACAGTCTCCGGCTCGCTTCCGAAAACCTGAACGGCAACAGGGTGTTCATTATCATCAATTTTCATAATTGCCTCGGTTTTTTTATCTCCGTAAAAAAGCGCTTTACTGCTAATCATTTCGGTGAAAACAAGCCCCGCGCCCATTTCCTTTAATATCAGCCGGTAAGAAACATCGCTTACGCCCGCCATAGGCGCGGAAAAAATGTTATTTTTAAGTGTCAAGTTTCCAATTTTCATTTTATCAGACCGCTTCCAAAAATAATTAATCCATTTAATTATAATATATAAAGACGCATTTTGTCAACCTGAGTTCTAAAAATCATATTTTATCAATATAAATATACAGTGACAAATAATACGAAAGGACAATGATAATATGCAAAACAGTACGGTACACAACATAATTATTGAGGGACGCAAAAAAATATCCGTATCGGGTGTGCAGGATATGGAGTGTTTTGACGACGGTAAAGTTATAGTATATACAAATATGGGCGTTCTCATAATAAACGGAACGAATTTTCATATGAACAAGCTCAGCCTTGAAACCGAAGAAATAATTGTCGAAGGTGATATTGATAGCGTAATATACGAGGACGAAAACGCCCCTTCAAAAAAGAAACAGGGAATTATCGCCAGGCTTTTCGGATAAAATAAGGAAGGAGAAATAATGGTAAACATTACGGAACAATTTACGATTTTTACCTGCTGCACCCTTGTGGGCTTTGCCTCCGGATTTATATATGATATATTTAAAGCGCTTAAAAAAGTTTTTAAATCAAAAAAAACAGCTTCTCTTTTTGATATCGCGTTCTGGGCAGTGGTTTTGTGTGTTTTTTTCGCGGTGCTTTTCAAAAGCGGCAGCGGTCAGATGCGCGGTTATACAATAATCGGTTTCGCGCTCGGCTTTATTTCTTATATTTTAGCCGCAAGCCGTGATATATCGCCTGTAATTGAAAAAATTATTTTGTATTTTCTTAAAATTACGCGTTTAATTTTTGAGCCGATAATTAAATTTTTTCGTTTTATAGGTCATTCAATGTCTAAATTTAGCGATATTGTGCAAAATATCCAAAAAAAAGCAAGAAAAATTGTAAAAAAAAGACTTGAAAAATTGCAATAAAATAGTATAATATATATAGGTAAAATTTTATCGGTTTTGTCTATACTAAAAATAAGGAGTATCGCTGATATGGTTAAGCTTAAATTTTCACCGGCAAAGTTTTTAATCAGCATATTATTTATAGCTTTTTTCATATATTCGGTTGTAACCTTTGCTTCTCAGACAAATCAAATTAAGGAAAATAAAGCTATCATCGAAGCCACTGATGAACAGCTTGCTGCCGAAAAGCAAAGAAGCGCTTTGCTTGACGAAGAAGTGTCAAAAATTGGTTCTGATGAATATGTCGAAAAACAAGCAAGGGACAAGCTTGGTTATGTGAAAAGCAATGAAAAAATATTTTACGATAAATCAAAAAATTAGTTTGTGTTAATAATTTTTCTATTTGCATTCTCATGAGGAGGAAAACTTTGGACATGCCGCTTGAAACAGGTAAAATTACAACCGGAAAGGTTAAAAGCCTTGCGCCATTTGGCGCTTTTGTTGAGCTTGAAAACGGAGAAACCGGTCTTGTACATATTTCGGAGGTCGCTTCAAATTACGTTAAGGAGATAAGCGAGCATCTTTGCGTCGGACAGGAAGTTAAAGTTAAAATTTTATCGGTAGATGAAAATGGCAAAATAAACCTTTCAATTAAAAAAGCGTCCGAAAACAAAAAGCAAAATGTTAAAATAACAAGAGCAAACGATACTTGGGTTAAGCCTGTGCAGGAGCCTATGAACTTTGAAGATATGCTTTCAAAATTTAAGCAGGAAAGTGACGAAAAGTTTTCAAAGCTTGATATTGTCAAAAAACCCTCACGCAGAGCCGGAAGAAAATAAACTATTAAATTTTAGGGGTGTGTTTCGCGCCCCGTTTTTTTATGTATTAAAATTCCAATCGGATTTTAAATAAATGTTTTTACAAATTTGGAGGATTTATATGGAAAAAAGAGGAAGCTTTAAAGGTAAAATCGGTTTTGTTCTTGCAGTCGCAGACAGCGCAGTAGGACTTGGCAACATATGGAGGTTTTCGTATCTTGCGGCACAGTACGATGGACTTTTTTAAGCTTCTGTGACTTTATGAGTAACAGCGTTCTTATGCCGATTGTAGCGCTTTTCACTTGCATATTTGTCGGATATATTATAAAACCGCAGACAATAATTGACGAAGCACAGGCAAGCGGCGAGGCATATAAAGCAAAAGGCTTGTTTAAATTTGTCATTAAATATTTCGCGCCAATATGTATTGTGCTTATTCTTGTTTCGTCTGTTCTTGAAGGAATGGGAATAATTAAATATTAATTTTATACTAAAATGACTGCCCTATTGGCAGTCATTCAGACTGATGACAAAGTCATCAGTCTGAGCAGAGGCTGAGAAACGAAGGTATATTTCGTCCTTTAAATCTCGTCGGCGTACAAGGGTACGGTAGAGGT
>CACZWD010000034.1:26110-37675 GCA_902784805.1 uncultured Ruminococcus sp.
AGCAGTGGCGCGGTTTCGGAGAAAACCGCGCCACTCACATAAAACAAAGAGAAAAAAATTAAAAAAGTGTTACGGGTTTTAAAATAATAAAGTTGCTTGTGTTAGACCGAGTTTGTCAGCGCTCTGAATGACTGCCCTATTGGCAGTCATTTTTTATATACACTTTATTATGCTAAGAAAATCATTCAAATGAGAAGATTTTTTTATCGCTTTAAGTATTTTAGGTTCTTCCGGAAAATCCATCATTATATACATCCATATTTCTTTCATTTTACGAAGCGTATAAATTTCGGAGCCGAAAAGCGTGACATAGGCTTCCGCCAACTTTTCCGTAAAAACAATAAGTTCACCTTTTTTAAGCCTGTCACCCCCGTTTATTTCGCGAAAAATTGCTGGGTTTCGGAGTGCTCCCCTGCCTATCATAAATTCATCAATATTAAGCTCGCTTCTAAGCTCATTTATATCCTTGGAGAGATAAATGTCTCCGTTATAGCAAAGCCTGTTTTTTGAAAGCTTTAAAGCTTTTTTAAACGTCTCTTTATCTGCCTCGCCTTTATAAAAATCAGCCCTTGTTCTGGGATGAACTATCAGCTTATCAAGCGGATATTTGTTGTATATTTCGATTAATCCTTCAAGCTCGTCCGCAGAAGAAAAACCAATTCTCGTTTTCACAGATATTTTAAGCCGGCGCTTGCTAAAAACTTTTTCAAGAAACATATCAAGCCTTTCCGGTTCTTTTAAAAAACTCGCGCCTTTGCCTTTTTTTACAACAGTCGAAAAAGGACAGCCAAAGTTTAAATTTATTTCATCATATCCAAGCTCCTCAATAATAGGCTCAAAGTTTAAAACGGCATCAGCATTGTTTGAAAGAAACTGAACAATAAGTTTGCCGCATCGGTTGTTTTCAGGTAAAATGTCCCTGAGCATCTTTCTTCCTGTTTTTTCGTCGGTTGACGGTGTTATAAACGGTGCGTAATAAGCGTCGCACCCGCCAAACATTTCAGAATGAATATTCCTAAAAGTATATAAGGTTATACCCTCCATCGGAGCAAAATAAAGTTTCATAAAAACCTTCCTATAAAAAAATTTTTAAATCAGAGAAAATTCTCCGGTATTTAATTATATTGAATTGGCAGTCACAATTTCTGACCAACGGTTACTTAATATATTTGTCTCAAGTATATCCTCTTCAAGCTCCGGTATGCTTTCACTTTTACCTTCAGCATATAAGAGCAACCTTTTCGCACAGCTTTTAAAACGTTCTTTTAAACCACCGATTCTTATATCTTGTACTTCAAATCCATATGGCTTTGCGTTTTCAAACCATCTTGCCTCAAAAGCGTCATGAAAGGCAGATATTTTTTCCGCAATCTCCTCATACTCTTTCACAAGCTTTCTAATCGCTTCCCTATTGCCCGATTTATATGCTTTTCTTGTCCTTACGCCTATATCACATTTTTTAGCAAGCACCTCACAAAGCTTTATATAATGCGTAAACTCATACTTAAATTTTTCCGCTTTTTCAGATGCTGCTTTAATTTTAAACGCAAGCTCTTTATAATATTCATTATCTTCCGGCTTACAGTAAACATCAATAAGTCCTATAAAAGGGTCATTATAAAATAACTTTTTACTCGATTTATTGCTTACACCATTATCATATTCTCCATTCATTATGTCAATCAAATCAAGCGTTGTAAAACTGTCAAAATCCGCACCCGTTATTTCTTTAAATTCTTTTTTAAGCTGAAGTATATCCACTTTGCCTTTTTGACGTTTCGCGGCATACATAAGCGCCGGAAGTACCGTAAACGGTGAACACTCTCCACCGTTATCTCCCCAAATTGTTATAAAATCGCCGTCTGTCGGAGCATTCTCAAAACCTGTAAATGCCGCATCCAGCGCCTTCATGCAAAAGCCATTATTCGGGGCAAAGCCTTTCCACGTCCATGCTCCGCCGGCAAAATACACCTTTGTTCCGAAAGCTCTGCTTACGCGTATCATTTCCTCATATTTAGCCGGATCAAGTGAATAATAATCCCAATATACGAGAGAAACATTTTTCGGAGAATCGGCTTTTTGCCTGATTTTTTCAATATCAACACTGTTATCTCTGAAATCATTTCCCGTTGCAAGCTTTATAAACATATCGTTCCAGATCATTGTTTCATAGCCGTATTTTTCGGCAATTTCACAAACCTTTTTAAGATGGTTGTTTATAATTTCAAAACGCTCTTTTATACCGTTAATCTCACGGTACTTGCCGAGACCTACCATATACGCTTCGTCCATACCTATATGTATCTTCCTTGATGAAATACAGCCCGACAAATTTCTGAACATATCGTCTATAAGCTCATACGTCTTTTCGCTCCCAGCGAGAAGGATATCATCTATATCGTTTATGCTTCTGTAAGCATCCTTCCACTTAAACATACCGTTGAGATGCGCTAATGTCTGAATACACGGAATAAGCTCAATGCCTATACTGCGGCAATATTCATCAATATCGGAAAGCTCGGATTTTAAATATTTTCCTCTCATATAACCAAAAAAAGGCTGAGAGTCGATTTCGTATGTATCCTCTGTATAAAGCATGAGCGTATTATATCCCATTTTTCTGATTATCGCGGCAAATTCTTTTACCTTATCCGGCTTCATAACCGCGTTTCTCGAACAGTCAAGCATTACTCCAAGCATTTTTTCCATAAGTATTCCCCTTTAATATATAATCTTCTTTGTATTTTTCCTGCAATAATCCATATAATTAAATTATATCATTATAATTTTATACCATATAATATTTAATGTCAATAAAAATTTTTTTTAAATGTAAAAATATTTTGTCATATTTTCCTTGACAAATACATATAACTATGGTATAATAAGTAATGTAAAAAAATATATCGCAGGGTAGAGCAGTTTGGTAGCTCGTCGGGCTCATAACCCGGAGGTCGCAGGTTCAAGTCCTGTCCCTGCACCCACATCGGAATAAGTTACACTTGTTCCGATTTTTTTTGCAAAAATCAGTCACCCGCTCCACTGTTCCTCCTTTGTATAAATGCATGCTCGGTTTGCCTGTTTGTAAACGCATTCTGGGCAGCAAACTGTCACTACCAGCTCTTTGCGATTTTGAAATGCATCTAAACTACTATGTTTTACCACTTAGGATCAAAGAAAACCTTTTTTCTTTAACGCTGCCACATATTAACCGTATAATATACAAAAAGCAGGTCTTTCAACCTGCTTTTCCGTGTAATTACCATAGCTCTGCCTTTTTAGTTTAAATTTCCCAAACCAAAACTGATACTGAGCGCCTCGTTTACCTGACTCATAAGCTCATCATCAAGCTTGCCTATTTTATCTTTGAGCCTTTTTTTATCAATCGTTCTGACCTGCTCAAGAAGAATAACCGAATCCTTTGCAAGACCATACTCATCAGCCTTAATTTCAATATGGGTTGGCATTTTAGCCTTGTTTATCTGAGAAGTCACGGCCGCCGCAATAACTGTCGGACTGTATTTATTACCAACATCATTCTGCACCACAAGAACCGGTCTGACTCCTCCTTGTTCCGACCCTATAACAGGGCTTAAATCTGCGTAGTAAATATCTCCGCGCCTAATTAACACTATTTTTCACTCTCCGCCAATTTTTCCTCATATACCTCAAGCTGTTCGCTGTCGGCACTAATACACATATTGGCAATAGATAAATTAACCTGCGCCATACTAAGATATCCCTTTTTTAGTTTTTCACGTATTTTTTCTTCTTTTGATGATTTCAGATAGCTTCTTATCGCTGTTCTTACAAATTTGCTGCGATTTGTAGCTTCTTCAAGCACCTCCGTATCCACCTCCGTAAGCATTTCATCCGGAAGCGTAATTAGAATTTTTTTCAAGAGCGACAATCCTCCTCGCAGCCGGCACCGCTACGGAATAATCCCACATATAAATTATACTATAATAGCAGCCAAAAAAGCAAATACAATATTTGTCACTGCTTACAGAAATCGGTTATGTAATCCAGCTCAAACGCGTATTTGCCGCCTTTTTTATATACTCTCGGTACACGCCTTGATATCATACATATAATCTCATAGTTGATTGTTCCGGAAAGTGACGCAAGCTCCTCAACAGGAATATTTTTGTCGCCGCTTTTACCAAATAACGTCGCAACGTCCCCCACAGCTATATTATTGACATCTGTTACATCAACCATACATTGATCCATACAAATTTTACCCAAAATTTTTACATATTCCCCGCCCAAAAGCACTCTGCCGCCTTCCGAAAAAAGCCTCGAATAACCATCGCCGTAACCTGCCATAAGTGTTGCTATTCGTCTTTTTTCGCGCGCTGTATATGTGGCGCCGTAGCTTACGCTTTCGCCCGGCATAAGATTTGCCACTCTTGAAACCAAAGTTTTAAGGCTCATTGCGGGCTCTAATTCATAACCATTTATAATTTCTGATGGGTATAATCCATAGCATACTATTCCCGCGCGTACCATATCAAGCCTATACTGAGGATACCTGAATATTGCCGCGCTGTTTGATATATGCTTTAAAGGAATGTTTATTCCTTCTTTTTCAAGATCATCGCAAAAAGCCGTAAACCTATCAAATTGCTTTTTTGTCAATGCTTCGTTGTCGGTATCGGCGCAGGAAAAATGCGTGAAAATTCCGGTTATTTCTATCCCCGGAAGCTCGGCTATCTCCTTAACTGTCTTAACCGCATCATTATCAAGTACAGAAACACCTATACGGCTCATACCTGTATCGACCTTTATATGAACAGGAGCACGCTTGCCTTTTTTTACGGCAATATCCGATAAATGCTTTGCATTTATCGGATCAAAAACCGCTGTGGTTATATTGTAATCAACTATTGTTTCTGCCTCACATGGGAGCGCCGCCCCCAAAATCAAAACAGGCTCATTTACACCACCTTTTCTGATCTGCACTGCTTCACTGACGCAAGCCACACCAAACGCGTCGGCACCATTTTCAAGCATTGTTTTCGCAACGGGTATGACGCCGTGTCCGTACGCGTCCGCCTTTACAACAGCCATAATTTTTGTTTTTTTTCCGGTATGATTTTTAATTATACGCATATTATGCGCAATGGCGTCAAGATCAATTTCAGCCCAAACTCTGTGTTTACCTTCTGTCATTTTAAAAACCTTCCTTTGTATTTAAACGCTAAAAATGTTTTCATCTGTATTTTTGTTAATTTCAAACTTTATATATTCTATACAAAGCGACGGCTTGTTTTTGTCATCATAGACCGTCATCTTTAAGGGTTTTAATGTTTTAGAATCTATTAAAAGCTCAATTTTTTTTCTATACGGATTAGAGCTCCCCGTTTCGGCAGAAAGCCTTATATTCCCTTTTTTTTCATTACCCGAAGTTAAAACAGCCGTTTCTTCCGAGGAAAAATAATTTTCAAAAAAAGTACTCAGCATAAGATAATTTTTTTCTTTCAAAGCCGCGCTGTCAAGCTCGATTTCCGCGTTTGTTTCTCCCGAAACAAGCTTGCCTTTGCCGCCGTTTATAACGGTGACGTTAGAACCTCCGATTTCCGAAGAATATTCGCTCCGTTGTTTGTCGGGCGATTTATAATATTGAGTAAGAGTATATTTGTTTTCCGAGTTGTTTGAATAAGAAGTAACTTCAACTTCAGCAGTAAAGGATTCCATATTTTTATAAGTCAAATATACTCTTTCGTAAACATTATAACCTTTCATTTTTCCACAGCCCGTAAAAAGGCAGATTATCATCAGCACCAAAGACATTTTTTTAATTTTTTGCATAAGCTGTTCCTTTTTAAATATATTTTAATATATCCGAAGGAAGCATATTATCTTTGCCCAAAGCTTCCGCCGCTCTGTCGCCCGCTTTTCCGTGATTGTACGCGGCGGCTGCGGCGGGATTCTCATATCCTCTCGCGAGGTAAGCGGCAGTTATCCCGGTAAGTATATCACCGCTTCCCCCTTTTGCCATACCGCTGTTGCCCGTAGGGTTAATATAAACTTCACCGCCAGGCATCGCGATAACAGTACCCGCGCCCTTTAAAAGAAGGGTAACGCCAAACTTTCCGGCAAATTCACGCGCGAGCGCTATGCGGTCGTCGTTTATCTCCTCCGCTGTCCGCCCGATAAGCCTCGCGAACTCACCCGGATGAGGCGTCAAAATAAGCGCTCCTTTTGCTTCCTTTAATACATTTATATTCATAAAAACAGCATATATTCCATCTGCGTCTATAACAAGGGGCTTATTTATCCCCCGTATTATTTTATGCACAAAGGCGACAGTTTGCTCATTTCTGCCAAGCCCCGGACCGATAGCCGCCGCGTCACATTCCGCTGCTTTTTTTAAAAAATCGTCCGCGGCAGTTTCGTTAAAAAAGTCCTCGCAGGGGAGAGGCAATGTCATTGCTTCCGTAAGCTTTATTTCCATAATCGCGTTTAAGTTTTTCGGCACGGCAAGGCTCACAAGACCCGCGCCGCTTCTAAGGGCGCCCGAAACGCAAAGCGCAGCCGCACCCGTATAGCCGACAGAACCTGCCGCAATTAAAACCTTCCC
Organism: uncultured Ruminococcus sp.; assembly: GCA_902784805.1. Lineage (GTDB taxonomy): Bacteria > Bacillota > Clostridia > RUG12999 > RUG12999 > RUG12999. The sequence goes on from CACZWD010000034.1 coordinate 32,697, forward strand.
GTTATCCCCTTTGTTTGAAAGAGTGCTCTCTGAAGGTTTCCATTTTCTCATAAGCGCTTCGTCCGTAAGCTGCACGGCAGCGCACTCGTTTTTCGGCAGAGCTATATCTCCTATAACAACCTTTCCCGCGTACTCGTATCCGCTGCCCGTATAAAGACCTGTTTTGCCATAGCCCATACTTACGGTCAAATCTGCCCTTACGGCATTGCCAAGCACTCTTCCGCTGTCGGCATCAATTCCGCTCGGAACATCAACCGAAATGACGGGCTTTCCGCTTTCGTTTATGCAATCAATTACATCTGAAACATTTTCTCTGACGTTACCTTTTATTCCTATACCGAGAAGGCAATCAATAATCAAATCAAAGTCCGAAAAATCAGTGCTTCCGGTAAATTTCACACCAAGCTTTTTGATAATAGCAAGGTTCATCTTTGCGTTTTCGGTAAGCTTATCGGGATTAAAAAGCCCGAAAACCGTAACATCAACATTTTTAAGAAAAAGATGCCTCGCGACGGCAAAGCCGTCGCCTCCGTTATTACCTCCGCCGCAGACAACAACAATCTTTTTATCCTTAATATCAAAAAATGCTTCAGCCTCCCTGATGACGGAGACTGCCGCATTTTCCATAAGCAAAGCGGAAGGTATTCCAAAAAATCCGGTTGCCTCTTTTTCTTCACGCTGCATATCAGCACACGATATAAGCTTCATATTTATAACCATACCTTTCCGCAAATATTTTAAAAATTACCATCATTATTCAAGAAAAGTGTGACTTGGATTTGTTTTTTTCATCATTTTAAGCATATTCTCATTCGGCGTAAAAATAACCCTTGTAAGCTGCTCTTTTTCGTGATAGACAGCAAAAAAATCAATAACCTCCGGATCGCCCTTTGAAGCGTCTATTTTTTTTTGAATATTGCTTCTTTCATACTCATTTGCGTAATCAACCGTTGCGGGAGCGATAATTTCAACAGACCTTAAATCAACGCTCGCGATACGTTTTCTGCGGCTTTTGCCTTTAATGACATCAATATCCATAACGCCTTCCGTTATACAGTATTCAAATTCAAGATTTCGTGAACCGATTATAAAATGCACACCATACCAAAGCGCCGCAATCGCGAGCAAAACAAAAGTACCGTATATTGGCTGAAAAATAAATTGCAGCGCAATAAAGGTTATGATTGCCGCGCAAATAACGGTAAGCACGCTTACCGCTATATCGGCAGGACCTTTTTTTCTCGCAACCATATATTCTGTGTAAAGTTCCATAATTCTTCTTCCTTTCTTTTACTGCCGTGTACGGTCTGAACTCATTAAAACAGCGTTTTCAATAGGAGCGCTGTAATAGTTTTTTCTTACGCAGTCCTCTTTAAACCCGATTTTTTTATAAAGAGCTATTGCGGCAGCATTGCTCTCTCTGACTTCAAGTGTTATACGTTCACAGTGCTCCGCGGCTTCCTTAAAAAGCGCCGCCGCAATACCTTTTCGCCTGAAAAGCGGCAAAACGGCAACTCTTGTGATGTCAAGCTGACCGCATATAAGGTGACCGCCCAGATAACCGACGATTTTTCCTTTATGCTCCGCCGCGAAATACAGAGCTTGCGGCAGCTCCAGCTCGCGGCAAAGCATATGTTCGTTCCAGCAGTCGCTGAAACATACTTTTTCAATTTCGGTGATTTCGGCAAGGTCGAGGGACGTTATTCTTTTTATTTTCATTTTTTTATAACATTATAGCCTGCCGATTTATAAAGTCTGTTGCGGACGCTTTGACCGAGCTGGCTCATTTCGGGAGCTTCGCATAATATAATTTCCGTACCGTATTTGTCAAATTCACGTAAATCCGCAAAAAGATTTTTTGCCATATCGGCGGCGTTATCTCCCCAATATTTTATGTTCTCACATTTGTATTTTCTGCCGTTTTTACAATAAACCGCAAGCTTTTTACCCTTGTTTTTCTCAAGATATTCGTTTATTCTGCCTTCCGTGCCGTTTTCAAAAACAATAACCTCAGCTTCGGGCGCGTAATGCTTATATTTCATTCCGGGACATTTCGGAGTTTCATCTGCTTTTAAAGGCTCTAAAAGCCCTTTATCCATAACGCAGTCTTTTAAAACCTCTCGCAGCATATCAAGTGTTATGCCGCCCGGACGAAGCACCGCCGGTACTTTCCCCGTAAGGTCAACAACCGTTGATTCAATACCTATTTGACAAGCGCCGCCGTCTATTATCATAGGTATTTTGCCGTCCATATCCTGAGAGACATCATATGCGGTTGTGGGACTCGGCTTGCCCGAAATATTCGCGCTCGGCGCGGCAACAGGCACGTTTGCCGCAATAATCAGCTTTCTCGCGATTTCGTTTGACGGCATTCTCACGGCAACGGTTTCAAGCCCGCCGGTCACACAATAAGGCACAGCTTTTTTTTTGGGCAAAACAACAGTCAGCGGTCCCGGCCAGAAATGCCTTGCCAGCTTTACCGCTTCATCATTTAAAAAAGCGATTTCCTCTGCCTGTTCCATAGCAGCTATATGTAAAATAAGCGGATTGTCCGAAGGTCTGCCTTTTGCCTTAAATATGCTCTTTACGGCATTTTCATCAAAACCGTTCGCGCCAAGCCCATAAACCGTTTCGGTGGGAAAAGCGACAAGTCCGCCGCTTTTTATTATTTTACCTGCCGACAATATGCCGTTTTCATCATCGCCATTTATGTGCTTTGTTATCAAAACAACACCTTCCGCAAAAAATAATCTTTCATTATATATTTTATCATAAAAAAATAAAAAATGCAATAATATTTTTACAATAAAATAAATTTTAAGAATAAAAACAAAATAACTGTACAAAATAATAATAAATAATGCGGTGAAAATTTTCCGCATAATATGCGTCTTACCTGCCCACAGATAAGGCGTAAGCTACAAAATATTTGTGGGCAGAAAGGCATATGAAAAAATGGATGTTACAGCACTTGTTTTAGTTATCATAGGCGCTCTTAATTGGGGTTCTATAGGAATTTTCGGTGTAGATGCGCTCGGAACTCTGCTTGGCGGACAACTTTCCGTTTTAAGCCGTGTTGTCTATACTGTCGTGGCTCTTGCGGGAATTTGGTGTATAACCCTTCTTTTCAGAGACAGAGAAACAACAGTCGGCCATAGAGTATAATATCACATAAAGGCCCCGCCCGTTAAAAGTTTTAACCTTTTAACGGGCGGGGTTTTACTTAATTCTCTAAATTAATCTCCAAGAGGATTATATAATGGTGAATCTACAATTCCTTTTCTTGTAGGTTTTATCGGGTCGCTCATAAGAAAATACCTTGTATCGTCATATATATGGTCCTCTCCTTGCGTGTTGACATCTTCAATATCAAAATCGTCATACACAAGCGCGGGAACAGTCCTTATAAAATCACGGCAGGTATTAAACACATACATCATCGGATACCCGTTATCGTCAAACGCGAGCCTGTAATGCAGCTGCATTTTGCCGGCTATTCTTGAATTGTTGCCTTTTTCAAAATACAAGCCATGCTTTTCAAGCATGTTTATAATGCTCCCGTCAAGACCTCTTGAACTGTCCCATATCGCAGGGTCTGCAATACCTGTTATATGATTCCCCTTTTCATATTTATCCTCAATTTCTTTAATTTTTTCAGCCATACGTACAGGCTCCCATTTAAGCCCGACATTAGGCTCACCGTTGCTGCCGTAAAATTCACGGTAACGATATGCTCTGCCGTCGAAATCCACAGCCCACCAGCCGACGGAAAAAGGTCTTGAGTAGCCGAAGTCAAAGCTTCTGTATCGTTTCCATTCTTTCGGTATTTTAAAAGGCTTTATAACGTGAGTGAATTTCCGGTTCATATAACCGTCCGGATTATCTCTGAACTCCGCAAAAACCTGACCACTGAAGCTGTTCCAGTCGCCGTATAAAAGCGCCTTTTTTTCCTGTTCGGGCAGCAAGGACAGATTCGCGACATATCCGGGGTCCTGTTCAAGCAAAATTTTATTGTCAAATACAGTTGACGGAACAAAAATTCTTGAACGTTTATATTCTTTTCCTCCGACCGTTACGCTTTCGTAGTATGTTTTCATAGGCTCCTTCGCCGTTATAAAACGTTCTTTTACCCAGGCGTGTCCTACGCCGCCCGGATTACAGGTCGCTCTTATATAACATCTTGTCCCCGGACCTCCGGGGCGGTTTCTCGAAAACATATACGAATATTCGTCCCATGTAAAATGCGTAAGCTCATCAAAGCCGATAAAATCATATCTTTTACCCTGATATTTTACTCTGTCCTGCCTGTGCTGCATACTTCCAAAATAAATTCTCGCTCCCGACGGAAATATCCAACAATGATTATTTCCGCACCAATGCTTTCGGCAAATGATGTTGCAATTGCTGTAAACACCATATTTCTTGCAGGAACCCAAACACTTTTTGCGGTCTCTTGGCTTTTTTCCAGATTATCCAATTCATTTTCCTTTATTTCTGGAATGTCTTCATCAGTATTCAAACTGGAATTGCTGATTTGAGCTAGCCATGGAAGATCAATTACATAATGCCTAAAGCCCATCTTTTCGCAAATTTCTTTTGAAGCTCGAAGTTCTCTTTTAAAACTTTTTTGACCATAATCGAATGTTATTGCATGGATTTCATAGTCTTTTGAATAGACGCTTGTTGCAACAGTGCAGTCAAGTCCTCCGGATAAAACTGAAATGGCTTTTTTCATCTTATCAACTCTTTAACTTTTATTAATGGAAGTCCTGTCTTTTGAGCGATTTTTTTCAAATCTTCATACTCTGCTCTTGATGATATTATCTCGCCGTTAACATAGCCGTTTTTAAATGTGACTTCAAATGTTTCACCATTTATCTCAAACTCTTTTTTAATAAATTCTCTTTTTGCTATGCCTCTGTGTAAATTTGGAGCGATTCTAATTCCCAAACTTCCTGTCTCTTTAAAAATTATGTTTA
>CACZWD010000035.1 GCA_902784805.1 uncultured Ruminococcus sp.
CTCTCATGAGAGAATTAAACTTATAGAACATTGGATAAATAACTATCCTCGAAAAATATTTAATGGCAAATCATCTAATGATTTGTTGAAAATGCAAGAGGTTGCTTAACAAATTTTGTGGACATTTTATATTGCAATTTAAATTTTTATAAAAGTTTTATAAAAAAGCTTGACATAAAGAAAAAAATATGTTATAATAAGAGGGTCGGTTAAAGTCTCACAGAGAAAGTTATGCTGGTGTAGCTCAATTGGTAGAGCAGCTGATTTGTAATCAGCAGGTCGCGGGTTCGAGTCCCATCACCAGCTCCACCTTTGTGGTAATTTAATAATATGGAGAGGTTCCCGAGTGGCCAAAGGGGACAGACTGTAAATCTGCTGCTTATTGCTTCGGTGGTTCGAATCCACCCCTCTCCACCAAATAAGCAAAAACAGTCATTTTTTGTTAAATATATACAAAGAATGACTGTTTTTATTTATCATTTTGTGTAAAAAACACACGTAACGTTTATTTACTTATGCGTTGTAAAAACGTAACTTGTTACTAAAAAGTGTTACTGAATTTATTGTAGGAAAACGCTCTATAATTTGCCGCAAAGCTGTAGTTTGCCAAAGCGTGACCGCTGTTTACGGATACACTATTGTTTCCTTTTGATTCAGCTCCCATAATTATTGCGCTCGAAACACCCTCAAAAGAAAAGTTGTTATTTATAGCAACAAATTTATCAACATATGGAAGACACATGTTTATTTGATTTAAATTTTTCATACTGATTAACTTAAAGTAAAACTCCGAAACCAAATCTGACTTCGGCGCATACATCTTCTTCTTTTTCTTTTTATGAGCCGGAAAATAATATCACCTGTACATCGGTCCGTAATGCTTGCAAGCCGCATAATCCGCCGCCTGCACGTCCTCCGTACCGAAGGATGCCCATGCGTGCGGACGGTATACTTTCTCATCCGGCACATTATGCATCGTTACGGGTATTCGCAGCGTTGAGCAAAGCGTTATAAGCTCTGCGCCGATATGTCCGCCGATAGTTACGCCGTGATTTGCGCCCCAGTTTGCCATAATGCTGTATACATCTTTAAACGCGCCCTTGCCCGTAAGTATCGGTGCAAACCATGTTGTAGGCCATGTCGGATCGGTACGCTTGTCAAGCTTTTCATGTACATCATCAGGCAGCACGCAGGTGTATCCCTCCGCTATCTGGATAACGGGACCTATTCCCTCTACTATGTTTACTCTGAGCATCGTTACCGGCATTTCAGCCTGTGTTTTGAAATGGCTTGAGAAGCCGCCGCCGCGAAAGTATTCATAATCAGCTCTGCACCAGTCTGTTGCCTCCATACAAGCCTTTATGTCGGAATCGGTCATATTGTACCATTCCTTGATTGTGCCGTTACCGTCCTTATCCTTCGCCGCACCTGTGCAGTCAAGAGCTGTTGCGCCGGAGTTGATAAGATGTATTATTCCGTCCTTTGCTCTGCCCGTAAGCTCCTTGCCTGTTACACGCTTTACAGCATCGGGTGACCAGTATGTACGAACATCATGGAATGCGGGTGCTTTATTCGATACAAGCGTTCCCACGTGGCAAACACGGGCAAAAAGGTACATATCAGGGGTAATTTTAAGGTAAGAAATTCAAAAAGTACACCACCCAGTCAAAGAAATCCAAAAAGTACACCATTTTTACGCGAAAAGTTGGCATATCAAAGAGGCAGTAAGTGATACAAGCGGAAACAATATTATTTTTGTAAGTTGCGACTTTCTGTTAAAACCGAAATTCCGATAACCCTCGCAGCCTGTTGTTTCGGGATAGTAATGTTGAAAAAAGTGTGATTTTGTCAGCAAGAGCCAATCAAAGCAAATAATATCAAAGGTTTTGTAAATATAAAAAATTACTGAAAATCTCAAAAAGAATTGCCATATGGAAAAACCGTTTTTTATTCCGTCTGCTGCGCCGTAGAGAAAAGCCCCTACAAAACCGAACATACCTATAGCAAGAAGTGTGCAACCAATTATTCTTGCTCCTTTGAATCTTTCTTTTTCTCTGTCACTGATCACTGCTTGTATATCCTTTGGAGCAGAAGAAAAAAGCGCTTTTTTCTGTATCAGCGCTACGGCGGAATACAGCATAAGCAATACGGATAAAATCACGGTTAAAGATAAAATTAGTGTCAAAAGCATTTTTGAGCCTCCTGATATAAGTTTCTAACCGAGAGCGACGTCGAGTATCATCATCAAGGTAAATCCAAGCGAAAACAATATAACTCCGATATTTGAATGTTCGCCCGATGACATTTCAGGGATGAGTTCTTCAACGACAACATATATCATAGCGCCCGCAGCAAAGCTCAAAAGATACGGCATCGCCGGAATGATAAATCCTGCCAAAAGAATTGTGATTACTGCCGCTACGGGTTCTACAGCACCCGATAAAACACCGTCTGCAAATGACCGCATTTTGTTTTTGCCCTCTGCGTGAAGTGGCATAGATATGATTGCACCCTCAGGAAAATTCTGAATTGCAATGCCAATTGAAAGTGCCAAAGCAACTCCCGCCGTTATACTTCCGGAACCGGAAAGATACCCCGCGTACAAAACACCGACTGCCATTCCCTCCGGTATGTTATGGAGCGTAACTGCTAAAAGGAGCATTGTAGTTTTGGAAAACCTGCTTTTGGGGCCTTCCGCCGTTTTCGCATCCAAATGCAAATGCGGAATACTCCTATCCAACATGAGTAAAAACAATATGCCAAGCCAAAATCCAACTGTTGCCGGAATAAACGAGAATTTACCGAGATCTTGTGACTGTTCGAGTGACGGAATGATAAGGCTCCATACGGAAGCCGCAGTCATCACACCCGCCGCAAAACCCGTCAGTGCACGCTGCATGCGTCTGCTCATATCGTTTTTCATAAAGAAAACGCAAAATGCACCAAGAGATGTTCCGATAAAGGGTATTAAAATGCCTATAATCATTTCAATCATACATAATGCACTCCTTCGCTCTTTATTTACTGTTATTTTATGCCTGTCAGCAAGGCAGAACCGCCTAATTGAAGCCGCATTGCCTCACGCCTTGACATAAACACATCATTTGTGGTGTCCATAAGTTCTACCTTTTCGTAGCCCTCTTTTTTTAATTCTGCAATAAACCTCTGCATATTGCCGTACCTTATCGGTGACATAATGTCGTGTATTGCAAATGTTCCGCCTTTTTTGAGTACGCGCAGGGTTTCACGCAAAAGAGCCTGTTTATCTGCGCCTGTTATATTATGATAAACATAATTGCTTGTAACGCAGTCAAAATACCCGTCAGGAAAGTCGAGTGCCGTTGCGTCGCCTTTTTGGAAAGCTGTATTGTTTACGCCCTCTGCTTTTGCATTTCTCTCACATAATGCCTTGGAAAAAGACTTGTAATCATTTCCCCAGCGGTCTATACCGATTATCTGTGCTTTCGGATTTCTTTTCGCACACGCTATGGTCAGCGCACCGCTGCCGCAGCCTACATCAAGGCCTGTTCCGCCGTCGGGTATCTTCACATATTCCGCTACACCCTCTATAATATGCTTTGACAGCTTCCTTCTGCCGTTATATGAAAATGCCTGATACCATGATATAAACATAATACTGCAAACTGCGGAGGCAAGCAAAAGTAAAGAAAATAAAATGAAACACAATGTATGCAGCTTTCCTGTCGTAAAATGTTCCGATACAATTAAAAGCATGATTGAAACTGCGGTTGCCGCAAGTGCTCCGAAAACCATACTTTTCGGTACCCAATTTTTGTAGTCTGCTTTCATTTTGCGTTTTACCCCCTTTGCCAGAAGTGCTTCTTTTCTTCATACGGCGCGGCAGTCATTGACACAAAGGTATATCCCGTATCGTTAATTGCTTTTTTCAGCATACTTTCATCAGGTGCATTTTCCGTAACAAATACCGCCTCGCCCTTTTTGTGTGAGGCAGACATTTTCTTAGTGCTCGGATAGAGCTTTCTTATAGTATCGTTTATGTGCGCCTCGCACATTCTGCAAGCCATACCTTCAATTTTAACCACTGTTTTAATCATTTTTTCTGCTCCTTTCACATACGCGGATGATCTCGTTTGCAAAGATTTCCGGCTTTTTTATCGCAAGTCCGGCATGTCCTATTTCATCAAACACCTTAAAATGCGTTTTAGGTAAATATGTTTTTACAAATTTAATATCTTTTTTTCGTTCTTTCCGTTCTTTTTCAGAAAACCAATATTCTATATTTTTGCAGTCGGTATCAATAGTTTTCGGCATCATATAGTTGTTGCAGGATTCAAATGTCCGCCATATCGTTTTATAGCTTATCATTTTCAAAACCTTTGCCATATACTGATGATCCTCTTTGGAGTACTCATCTGACGCAAACGCTTTTTCAAGAAGTCGTATGCCACCTAACTTGCCAAGTCCTATCAGCAAAAAATCTTTTACTGCTATGAACCGCGTCACTATCCAAGGCAACCGGTAAGGAGTTATCCCGCCGTCAATAACCGCACTTTCTGTCTTTATACGGCTATTTGCAAGAAAGCGAAGCACTATTGAGCCGCCCATAGAACAACCGTAAACACACCCGATATTTTTAATGCCTTTATCGGTAAGCCACCTTTCAAGCTCTGCGGTTATTTGTTCAACACTTGAAAAATCGCTCTTGCTTTCTTCGTCATAACCGGGGATTGCGGGAATGATCAAATGAAAATGTTTTTTCAAATGCGGTATAACATATTCAAAATAGTCCCACGTAACGCATGCAGGGTGAATCAGTATAACCGTCCTATTATTCTCTTTTCCAAATTCGTGTATTGTCATTTTATCGCCTTTTTCTGCAAACGGTGTGCATCCTGAAAAACCATTTGTGTTCAAATCTTTCTAATGTCAAACCGCAGCTTTTGCAGAGCCTTTCAATATCCTTTTTGTTGTAAATGCGAACATCGCCCCTCTTTGCTATGTGATTTATAAGCGGCATTTCGATTTTGTTTGCAAACCAATACGCAGGAGCGAATTCGGTTGACATATCACGAAGGATTAGTCTTCCGCCCTTTTTCAAAACTCGGTAAACACTGTCAAAAAAACCTTGCGGATCGGTATAATGGTGAAAACTTTGCGAACAGATAACCACGTCAAAGCTTTCTTTTTCGAAGGGCAGATTTTCACAGTCACCATGAACAAAACGTACATTCGGCAAGTTCTTTTTAGTTGCGACCTCAATCATTTTCTGCGAAATGTCTATCCCCGTATATTTTCTGTCGGAGTATTTTTTACTCAAAAGCTCCAAAACTGCGCCTGTTCCGCACCCTGCGTCGAGTACGCTTTGCCAGTTTTCTTTATCAATTTCCGCAAGTATATCGGGATAATCCTTTTTACATAGATTGTATACGCTCGGTGTGCTGTCCTCAAAGTGCTTTGCCGCCCTGTCGAATTCCTTTATTGTGAGTGTTTTCAAATCCATTGTATACCCTCATTTCACGCATTCAAAGCAGGCTTCGGAAATGACCGTTTCAACCTTTGCAGCTTGATACATTCGACTTAGCCGCTTATATAATGTGTCCTTTGTGTCAAAAGGAGGGTTAAAATATCCCTTTTGTACATACATTTTATTGATAAACCAATCCGTACGCTTACATTCGCCCTCTATATATGTGCAGCCGCAGAATATGCCACCCTTTTTGAGAACACGGAAAATCTCTGAAAACGCAGCTTGCTTTTCAGGGAAAACATGCAGACCGTTCATTGAAAGAACAAGGTCAAATGTTTCATTTTCAAAAGGCAGTTTTCCGACATCTCCCTGCACGAATGAAATGTTTTTAATACCCATATTCTCGGCTCTGTTTTCCGCACGCGCCATCATTTCATTTGAATAATCAAGACAGGTAATATCGGCTTTTTTCAGATTTTGATATATCGGCATTGTGAGTATTCCTGTACCGACGGGAACCTCCAGCATTTTCCCACTGAAATCCTTTGGTATTGCGCGTGTCGCAATCCGCTGATATTCAATATCCTTGTTTTTATCCATTTTCCAGACAACATTGCTGACAATACTTCCGAAAAAACCCGTTCCTGTTATCACGCTGTCGTAAAATCCACTTTTACCGGCAAAATCAAAAGCCTTTTTCGTTTTCTCTTTCATTTTCTTCGTCTCCTATAATCCAATAATCACACATACTGCCGCCTGCCGCAATCATTTGATTTCGTATCAGTTTTCCGCGCATCATAGCAAACATAAGCGTATCGAGTTTGCAAAGAGACGGCATTATCTCTGGAATTCCTTCCTGCTTGCACAGTGCACAGATCGGGCAGCTATGAAGCTCATAATATACTCCGCGTCTATTCTCTGTGTTGCCGGTCATTTTCCAGGTCGATGGATATTTTTCAGCGTGCTTGTCGCACCACTTCATATATTTTTCTGCCATTTGATACTGAACGATTTTCGCGTGACGAGGTTTATTCAGATTGATAATTCCAAAAAAAGATTTTAAGTTCAGCAGGCTTTCAGTCATAATGTCCGCCATAGTATCGGGGGAAAGCGTTTTATTGCTGCCAAGCCAAATACCGATAAAGATACAGGCAAAATGCATATTGACGGAAAACGGATTACCTTTTCCAAGTTCCGGCGCATGTTTGATAAGGAAACGGTATTTTTCTTTGCCATTTTTCATAATTTCTTTTGCTTTTTCAGGTTCAAGGCGTTTGTTCAGACTTTTCCTTATACCGCCCTTAAAAAAGTTCCAATAAATGGCTTTATACTTCATTTTCTCACCGCCTTTACCGCTATGCAATACTCCATTTTCCGCTCTCGTTTTGCAGCATTGCCATGTGTGCGTACATGCCGTTTTTGTTCATAAGTTCATCGGGCGAGCCTTGTTCTGCGATCTTGCCGCCTGTAAGCACAACAATTTTATCTGCCACCGCAACAGTCCTCATACGGTGAGCAATAACAAGCACGGTTTTCCCTGCAAGAAGGCGTGAAAGTGCATCTTGTACCTTTGTTTCGTTCTCAACATCAAGTGAAGCCGTTGCTTCATCAAGAAGCACGATCGGTGCGTTCTTTAAAAGCGCTCTTGCAATAGAAATACGCTGACGCTCTCCGCCTGACAGCTTTGCTCCGTTTTCGCCGATTCTTGTATTGTATCCGTCAGGGAGTTTCTGTATAAACTCATCACAGTTTGCAGCCTTTGCCGCTTTAATTACTTCCGAATCGGTTGCACCGTGTCTGCCCAGTCTTATGTTCTCCATTACTGTATCGTCAAAAAGTACAACGTCTTGAAACACCATAGAAAACTTTCCGAGTAAAACTTCCGGCTCAATTTTAGAAATATCAATGCCGCCGACAGTAATGGTACCGCTCTCTATATCCCAAAGTCTTGCCGCAAGTCTTGCCACAGTGCTTTTGCCGGAGCCGGAAGGTCCGACAAGTGCGGTGACTTCACCCTCTTTTGCCGTAAAGCTGACATTTTTCAAAACATCCTTATCGTCATAGGCAAAGCTGACATTTTTGAAAACAATATCGTTCCCATTTGGTGAAAAAACTTCACTTCCTGTTGCGGCAGGTGTTTCATATATTTCCATCAATCGGTTTGCGGAAACCTGTGACAAGAACATTTCCGCAATGAGTGCAAGGCTTTGGTCGAAAGGTGCGTAAACGCGGGTTATAACCAACAGGAACATAAACAATACCATAAAATCAACTTTGCCGTGCAATATAAGCTCTGCGCCCGTTAAAATGGTAGTTGCAACACCGAGACGCATTATAACGCTTGCGGCGTTTACAAATACCCCTGTTGCAAATTCGCCGTGTTTCATAACATATTCCTGTTTGTCAATTTTTTTATCAAGTCTCTGAAGGTATATTTCTTCTTGATTTGTAGCACGGATCTCCCTTATGTTTTCAAGCGTTTCCTGAATTTCGTCCGAAACCGCTACAGAAGCCCGTTTTGTTTTTTCGGCGTTACGCTCCGACATTTTCTTGCTCCCGAATAACAGTATAAACGCCACAGGTACGCCCCAAAGCACCGCAATCGCAAGCCGCCAATCATACACAAAAAGCATTACAGCGACGATGCCGGTTGAAATGAATGAGCCGTACAAATATCCCAAAACATGCGACCACACATGCTCCATACGGTTTACATCGCCCATTATTGTTTCAGTAAGGTCTGCCAAATCTCTCTTTCCGAAAAAACCAAGAGGCAGTTTGCGGAGGCGTTCGGCAAGTCCTATGCGCATAGTTTTTACTTCACCGTAAACAAGTCCGTAGGTTGCTCTGTACTGCTGCATGTGCGTTAGAAGTGACAGCACAAGAAAAGCAATTACGGCTATAATGTACTTTGCGGGATTTGAAATTTCGCTGCCTTTTACAAGCACATCCATATACTCCGTCATCATGTAATACAAAATTCCGATTCCGCCCATCACGGTAAGGTTTACAATGACAGTCCTAAGAGTTCCTTTTTTTGTGTTTTTTACGCCCTGTTCGCTGAGAGCATATTTTCTGCGGAATTTTTCACCAAACATAGTTATTTCGCCTCCTCTGATAGAATACGCCACTTAGCCGCTTTGTTATAATCCTCCCACATACGTGCATATAAGCCGTTATTCTCCAAAAGCTCCGTATGCGTTCCTTGCTCTGTTATCCGTCCCGAATCAAGTACAATAATTTTATCTGCACCGACAACAGTGGACAGCCTATGAGCAATCATAATAACTGTGCGCCCTTTAGTAAGCTCGGAAAACGCCTTTTGTATAAGCGCCTCGTTTTCGGGATCGGCAAAAGCCGTTGCTTCGTCAAGCACAATAATAGGTGCGTTTTTAAGAATTGCGCGGGCAAGAGCGATACGCTGCTGCTCGCCGCCAGAAAGATAAGTGCCCTCCGAGCCAATAACCGTATCTATGCCGTCAGGCAGTTTTTCTATTATATCGTTGCATTGCGCCGCAGAAAGTGCCTGTTCGACTTCCGCGCGAGTTGCTTCGGGACGGGCGGCGCGTACATTTTCTAAAATCGAGGTCTTAAACAGACGATTGTTCTGAAAAACAAACGCAATATTATCCATAAGTATATGCGGATCGACCTTCGTCACATCTGCGCCTCCGACCTTCACTACACCTTTGGTAGCGTCCCAAAAACGGGGAATAAGGCTTGCTGCTGTTGTTTTTCCGCCTCCGGAGGGTCCTACAAGAGCAACGGTCTGTCCCGACTCAACTCGGAAAGATATATTTTCGAGTGCGGGAATATCGGCGCCTTCGTATGTAAAGGTAACACCCTGAAACTCTATGCTGTTATCCTTTGGCACAATCGGCCTATCCGCTATTTTAAGCTTTGGTGCACCCATAATATGACTGATACGTCCAAGCGCTGTACTTGCAAGTATTGTTCCGCTTGCCGCAAACATGATTTTGGCAAGCGCAGTCGATATAATCGCAGAGAATATAGCATAAAACGCGAAGTTTGTGACAAATTCCGCAAAAGTGCCGCCCGACAACGCCATCGGTGCCAATATAAGCGATGCGGGAACTAAAAATGAAAATGCCGCCTCCGTGAATGTAAGGTTTATCGATTGAGGAACTTCGCAAACTCCTACCGTATAGTTTTCTGCCTTATTACTATAATCATCTATTGCCTGTTTAAATGCCTTGAAGGAGTAAACCGTCTGCTGAAACACTTTAACGACAGGAATGCCTCGTACATACTCCGTCCCCGCCTTGCTCATAATATCCTGTGCGCCCTGATATTCCGCCATCAGCTTTGCGTTTTTACCGCCCATCATGGAAAACATTGCGACAACCGATATAACAGCTGCAAAAAGACAGGAAAGTCCCATGCGCCAATCAAAAACAAACATTAAAACGATCATCGATATAAACATAGCCGCCGTTCCCACAATATCGGCGAGGTTATGAGCAAGGAGCGTTTCCGTTTCGCCTGCCGCACCGTCAAGACGGCTTCTTAAGTATCCCGATGCATTATTATCAAAAAAACCGAGAGGCACTTCCATAAGATGTCGCATACCTTGTTTTCTTATATTCGACGCTGTGCGAAACGCTGCTAAATGCGTACACAAAAGTGCCATAAAATATATAACGATACTTCCCACAGCAAATCCAAAGGCAGTCCATCCGTATTTTGAAATATCAGCCGCTTGCATAAAATTCGGTGCTGCGGAAATCAAGCCGCGAACGACGAGCCATATACAGATATACGGTACCATACCTAAAACCATAGCAACAGCGGACAGAAAAAGCCCTGTTACTGTCAGCCATTTATAGTTGCCCGCAAAATCCATTAATACTGAAACGTCGCTTTTTTTCTTCTCTTTCATAAATCATACCCCTTTCGCTTTTTTCTTACACATTCGGTGTAAAGCATTGCAATTCTTGCGTCAAGACTTTGCGTGAAAACTATTTCCCAATTATTCCGGCGCAAAAAATCAATATATTCTTTTTCAGACCATTGATGTTCAAATTTTATTCCCGCAATTTTTAATATGCACGACCAAATACAGCTTCCTATTCCCGTATGTCTATGAATGAAGTTCGGTGCAATCAAAATGCCGCCGGGCTTTATTACTCGGTCAATTTCAGACAAAGCCTTTTCGGGATTCGGTATAATATGCAGAGCATTTGCAATGATGACCGCATCGAAGATGTTATCATTAAACGGCAGGTTTGTTGCGTCCGCTACTTCAAAGGTCAGGTTTTCGGGACAATCGCCTTTTTTTGCTTGCGCTATCATACCGTCGGAATAATCTGTCGCAATCATTTTATTTGCGGCGTGCGCCACATGCTTAGCAAGAAGTCCGGGGCCTGTTGCAATTTCCAGAACATATAACCCGTCAATAACTTTGGGAATACGGTCATACATAAATTCATAAATTTTTTCATCGGATTTCATTGCCGTTTTATAAATCGGTGCATACAAATCCCATATGTTCTTTTTCATATTTCACATGCCCTTTTTTGCAATTACCGTAATCCACGGTTTCTGTTCGTGACGTACGGTTTTAATTTTTGTAAACCCTGCATTTTTAAGTGCTTCTTCAATTTCCTCTGCGGTATATACCCTCATTCCGTCGATGATTTTTTCATACTTTTTTCCTGCGGATTCCGCGCCGTCCAATTCATTTACAATCATAAAGCAGCCGCCGGAATTCAATATGGAAAAAACCTCTGCAAAACACTTATTAAGATCTCCCCAGAAATACACAGTTTCAAAAGCTGTCGCAAGGTCGAATTTTTCTTTCGGAAGAGATAAATTTGACACATCGCCTTCTGTTACCTTACATCTTCCGCGGGCGATTGCTTCACTGTTATATTCAGTTGCCTTTTTGACCGACAGCGGAGAATAATCAACAGCCCAGACCTTTGCTTTTGAATACCGCCTCAGCAGTTCCGCCGCATTTCGTCCGCCGCCGCAGCCAAGCTCCGCAATGTAATTTGGGTTATTGATGTTTAAGTTTGACATTCCCCAGTCCGCCATTTTACCGTGACCGGAATTCATTCCGTTTAACATCACTTTTCCCAAAAAGCCTGCAGGCTTTTTCGTTTGACTTATAAAATTCTTAAACAATCCCATGTTCATCACCTTTCTTATTTGTAGTTAGTCTTTGCTAACTATATTCCTTAAAGAATGGGGCTTTTTAAGCTTGCCCCATAATTTTCAGCCATCCGGCTAAGTAAAAATTGTGTGATTGTTTTATTAAATTAAGCGCATCATCGGGTGGCATTTCGTGAATAATGATTTCAAAATATGCCTTAAACATTCCCGTTATCAATATATGTTCAAGTTGTGGATTAATCGGAGGAATTGCATCAAACGTTTTGTAAAATTCATGCGTTCCCTTGCTTTCAATCTCCGTCAATTCGTCTATCAGATTGGAAAATCGCGTTCCTTCCGAGCATAGAAGAATAAGTTTAAAAGCGTCGAGATTTTCATAGGCGTACAAAAACAGCTTTTCCATCTGCTCCGAAGAATAATCGCTCATTTTCTCTCGCTGTACTGACTCTGGAAGCTCCGCAAATTTTTCCTGCGCATTTTTGTATTCAGTTATAAAATAATCATACTTTTCTCCGACAAGCGCCTCAAACAAGCCTTCCTTGCTGTCGTAATATCCGTATAATGCGCCTGTTGTAACACCTGCTGTTTTTACAATATTACGCAATGAGGCAGACTTAAAGCCTTTTTCAAGAAATTCGGCTGTTGCCGCTTTATGTATTGCCGCAAGAGTAGTCTTTTCCGCCTCGCCCATAAAAAAACTCCTTTTACAAATATAACACTGTTATAATATCACATAATTTTCACTTTGTCAAGACAATTTGAGAAATTTTTCATATCTCCGAAAAAAATAAAGAGCCGAAGCT
>CACZWD010000036.1 GCA_902784805.1 uncultured Ruminococcus sp.
TGACTGTTTTATTGTTTCGGCAACGGGAGTTGCCGCATACGGAATTGCGGAGCAGATGTTCGGACTTTCCAAAACCACCTGGCAGGACGAGGAAATGTTTGAAGAAATTTCGGGACGTGTATGCTCAACATTTGAAAATCCGAATGTACTCGGAGAATTTTTCTTGCTCACAATACCGCTGACTGCTTCAAGACTGTTTACCGCAAAAAATTCAAAGTCTAAAATCGCTGCTTTGATTTCGCTTTTTTTGCAGCTTCTTTGTCTTGTTTTCACATATTCGAGAGGCTGCTGGATAGGCATAATATTCAGTATGGGGCTTATGCTCGCGCTTTGCGCAAAACGCTTTTTTGTATTTATGACACTCGGAATATTCGCAGTGCCGTTTGTTGTGCCGCAGACAGTAATCGACAGGCTTTTAAGTATAGGAAATACTGCCGACACCTCAACCGCATACAGAGTGTTTATATGGCAGGGAACATACCGAATGTTAAGGGATACGTTTTTAACAGGCATAGGTCTCGGCTCTGACGCGTTTAATTCCGTCTATCCGCGTTACGCGCTTGGCGCAATATCCGCGCCTCATCCGCATAATCTTTATTTGCTTATACTTTCCGAGACAGGTGTTATCGGCATGCTTTTGTTCGCGGTTACAATGATTTTATATTTTAAATTTACGGGCACTGTAAGCAAAAAATCCGCTGCGCTAAGACCGGTTTCCGTATCGCTTGCGGCAGGTATGGGAGGATTTTTGCTTCAGGGTATGTTTGACAATGTCTGGTATAATTACAGAATCTACGCTTTATTTTTCGTTATTCTTGCTTTTGCGGCAGCGCTTAAAGATATATCAAAAGAAGGTGATAAACTTGATTAAAGTTTTAAATATTATTTCCGATAAAAATATCGGAGGCGCAGGAAAATGCGTATTGATTTTTTCGGAAAAATATGATAAAAATAAGATTGATTTATCTGTTGCCGTACCTGAAGGCAGTAAGCTTAAAAAACCGCTTTCGGAGCTTGGAGTTAAAGTTTATGAAGTCAGCGGCATTGCCGATAAATCCTTCAGTATCCTTGGAGTAAAAGAACTGAAAAAGCTGATTAAAAAAATCAAGCCGGATGTTGTTCATACACACGCTTCGATGTCGGGACGTATTGCGGCACGGCTTGCGGGCGTAAAACGCATAGTATATACACTTCACTGCGTTTATGAGCCTTCCGCGTTTATGAAAAGCCCGGTCGGACATATTATAAACAAAACTGTTTTCACACTTTTTGCGGATAGGGCAATTGCTGTCGCTAAGGCTGCCAAGGATAATCTTACCGCTGTCGGAATAAACGAAAAAAAAATCAGCGTTGTGCTTAACGGTATTGATTATCCGCCAAAGCTGTCCGAAGATGAAATCAATATGCAAAAAAAGAGATTTAACATTAATGACGGGCAGAAGGTTGTTTCAATTATAGCTCGTCTTGAACCTGTTAAAGGACATAAATGTTTCATTGACGCGGCGGAGATATTAAAAAAACGGGGGACAGACGCGAAGTTTATCATTGCCGGGACAGGCTCATACGAGGAAGAACTTAAAGCTTATGCTGCCTCAAAAGGAAACTGTGTGGATTTTGTAGGTTTTATAAATGACCCTCTGAATCTTACTGCCGTTACCGATATATGCGCAAACGCTTCATACGGAACAGAAGCCACAAGTATTTCGCTGCTTGAAGGAATGAGCCTCGGCAAACCCGCTGTTGTAAGCCGTTACGGCGGCAATCCCGGCGTTATAAAAGACGGTGAAAACGGTTTTTTGTTTCCGGTATGTGACAGCGAAGCAATGGCGGAGAAGATTGAAAAGCTTTTAAAAGACGATATTCTTTACCGAAAAATGTCCGAAAAGGCGCTTGAAATTTTTGAAAAAAAATTTACCGCAAAAAAATATGCGGAAAATATAGAAAAAATATATTATGGCGGAAAGGAAGGTTAGTTTTATGTCAACCGAAAAGAAAAGAGTTCATTTTAATTTTATTGATATTCTGATTATACTTGCGTTTGTTGTTCTTGTTGTAGGTTTTTCGTATTACGCTAACGGCAATTGGCAAACAAATTCAGCAAGGCAGTCAGGGGATAATAACGTTGTAAGATACACGCTTCATGCTGATAATATAAGCGAAGGCGTTGCAAAGCTTATCAAGGTAGGGGACACGTTAAAAGATGCCTCTAAAGATACCGAAAAAGGGGAAATTGTAAAGATTAATTATATTGAAAAATATATAAACAAAGAGGCTTTTGACAGTGAAAAAGGTGAATATGTCGCTGCGGAACATCCAAAACATTATACGGCGGATTTTGTTGTTGAAAGCGCGTATTCGCTGAGCGGTCAGACAATTACAATTGACGATATGGAACTGAAAATCGGCAAAAAAAACACTTATAAAGCGGATAATTATGCTTTAAACGCCGTTATTGTTTCAATTGATGAAATTAAAAATTAGTACGGAGGGTTGTTATTTATAATGATTATTGATAAAAATGGAAAAATTTTCGGTAAAATTAGTATTATAGATTTATTTATTTTGCTTGTTATTATTGCCGCTGCCGCGTTTTTATTTCTGAAATTCAGCGGACTTGCGGGAGACAAAGCGAATATTACAGAAAAAAGCTATACTGTTATGATTAACAGCATAAAGGAAGATACTGCATCATATTTAAAAACAGGTGAAAAACTTTATGATGATAAAGGTAGTTTTTTGGGAGTGATTGAGGACATAAAGCTTCAGCCTTCGGAAGTCGTAAAAACTCTCGATAACGGCAATTATGTTGTTGCGGAAAATCCGGAAAGAGTTGACGCTGTTTTAACAATAAAGGGCAAAGGCTTTACAAGCGGAGGCATTTTTTATCTTGACGGAAAAGTTTCGCTCCTTGTCGGAACCGAGCGCTTTTTTAAGGGCAATAGGGTAGATTTTGAGGGCAATATTTTAAAAATCAACGATTAAAATAAGCTTCATTGTTTTAATTCACCATAAATAGGCAACAATAATAACATAAAAAACTAAAAAATGCTGTAAAAATTGTGTAAAAAGACGGTTGAAAAAAAGTGTAAAAAAGTGTATAATATATAGGTATGATAATATTCTGAGAAAACAGGGAAGAAGGTATTTTAAATGAAAGTAACCAAAGAGATTAAAGAGCATAATGAAGTAATTCTTGAAATTACGGTTGAAAAAGAAAAGTTTGAAGAAGCTGTTGTTAAATCGTTCAATAAAAACAAAAAGCTTATAACTGTTCCGGGCTTCAGAAAAGGAAAGGCTCCGAGAGCGCTTATCGAAAAAGCATACGGCGAAAGTGTTTTTTATGAGGACGCTGTTGATTTTATTTTTGAGGAAACATATCCGGACGCCGTGAAAGAAAGTGAAACGGAGCCTGTATCAAGACCGGAAATTGATATAAAAGAAATCGGAAAGGATAAGGATTTTGTTTACACCGCAAAAATTTATGTAAAGCCCGAAGTAAAAATCGGCGATTTTAAAGGAATAAAAATCAAAAAGCCCGAATACCCTGTAAAGGATGAAGATATTGACGCTGAAATAAAAAATATGCTCGAAAGAGTTGCTCATATTGAAGATGCCGGTAACAAAGCAATAGAAAATGGTGATATTGCCGTTATTGATTATGAAGGCTTTGTTGACGATAAGGCGTTTGACGGCGGTAAGGGTGAAAATCATGAGCTTACAATAGGTTCAGGTCAGTTTATTCCCGGTTTTGAGGAACAGCTTGTCGGCAAAAAAGCAGGGGATGAATGTGACGTTAATGTAACCTTTCCCGAAGAATATCACGCAAAAGAACTTGCAGGAAAGGCAGCGGTATTTAAAGTTAAAATAAATGCCGTTAAACAAAAGGAATATCCTGCTCTTGATGATGAATTTGCGAAAGACGTTTCGGAGTACGAAACATTAGATGAGCTTAAAAAAGCCACAAAGGAAAGATTAGAGGAAAACGCAAAAAAACGCGAGGATTCCGAGCTTTCAAATTCCATTATGGAAGAAGTAATAAAAATTACGGAAATAGATGTTCCTGACGCTATGGTTCAGAATGAAATTGACGCAAACCTTCAGGAAATGGAATATAACATTAAGAGCCAGATGCCGAACATTACGCTCGAACAGTATTTCTCATATATGGGTATGACGGTTCAGCAATATCGTGACAGTATGAAGGATAATGCTTTAAACCGCGTAAAATCGCGGCTTATACTTGAACAGGTTGCGAAAGATGAAAAAATTGAGGCAACAGAAAGTGATATAGACGCCGAAATAGAAAAAATGGCAGAGCAGTACAAAATGGAAAAAGAAAAGATTAAAGAGCTTATTGGTCAGGGCGGCACCGATGGCTTAAAGGAAGATATTTTAAGCCGTAAAGCCTTTGATTTACTTAAAGAAAAGGTAACAATAAAATAAAACTGCTTATTTTACATATATTGAAAGGAGTTTTAATAATATGAAAAACTATATTCCCACACCGTATGTTGTTGAACAGACAAGCCGCGGTGAAAGAAGCTATGATATATATTCAAGGCTTTTGGTTGACAGAATTGTTTTTTTAAACGGTGAAGTAAATGATGAGTCGGCGGCAGCCATTGTCGCTCAGCTTTTGTTCCTTGAAAGCCAGGACCCCGATAAGGACATTAATTTTTATATCAACAGTCCCGGCGGCAGTGTTACAGCCGGACTCGCGATTTATGACACAATGAATTATATTAAATGTGATGTATCAACAATATGCATAGGTCTTGCGGCAAGTATGGGCGCGTTTCTTTTATCATCCGGAGCGAAAGGAAAAAGGATTTCGCTTCCGCACAGTGAAGTTATGATACATCAGCCTCTCGGCGGCACCCAGGGTCAGGCAACAGATATTAAAATATACACCGAGAATATCCTTAAAATGAAGCAGACACTTAACAGTGTTCTGGCGAAAAACACAGGAAAACCGCTTGAGATTATAGAAAAGGATACAGAAAGAGATAATTATATGACCGCTCAGGAAGCCTTTGATTACGGTCTTATTGATAAGGTTATCGAAAAAAGATAGTTTTTAATATTGAGCTAAACTGTCCGGAAATGTTTTACTCTGCACACAGTTTAGCTCAAATCAGCTTTATTATTCACGTGAGGTGATTTTATGGCAAAAGAGCCAAAGTTATGCAAATGTTCTTTCTGCGGAAGAACAAGCGATGAAGTTGAACAGCTTATTGAAGGACCTAATGTATATATATGCAACGAGTGTATAGATATTTGCTCGTCTATACTTGACGGAAATATGCAAAAAGACGGGTTTGAAGCTGATGATTTGGCAGAGCATCTGCCTACACCTGCTGAAATGAAAGAAATGCTTGACGCTTATGTGATAGGGCAGGACAGAGCAAAAAAAGCTATTTGTGTTGCGGTTTATAATCATTATAAGCGCATACTTACACTTGAAAAGAAGGGAAAAAGAAAAAAGAATACAGATGATGACGTTGAACTTCAAAAGAGCAATATTCTTTTTTTGGGTCCTACAGGTTCCGGAAAAACCTTGCTTGCTCAGACACTCGCGAAAATTTTAAATGTTCCTTTTTCTATTTCTGACGCTACCTCTCTCACGGAAGCAGGCTATGTAGGGGAAGACGTTGAAAATATACTTCTCCGATTAATTCAGGCTGCGGATTATGATGTAAAACGTGCCGAAAGAGGTATTATTTATATTGATGAAATAGACAAAATCGCGAAAAAAGGCGAAAATATGTCTATTACAAGAGATGTAAGCGGCGAAGGCGTGCAGCAATCTCTTTTAAAAATTCTTGAAGGAACAATAGCTTCTGTACCTCCGCAGGGCGGAAGAAAACATCCGCAGCAGGAATTTATTAAAATTGACACCACAAATATTCTCTTTATTTGCGGCGGCGCGTTTGACGGTCTTGAAAAAATTATTGAACAGCGCAGCGACGGCAACTCAATGGGATTTGGCGGAGAGGTATATGGAAAGAGCCAGAAGGACAGCGCGAGAAGGCTTGCGGAGGTTATACCGCAGGACCTTGTTAAATACGGTATAATTCCAGAGTTTATCGGCAGAATACCTATTTTCGCATGCCTTGAACCGCTTGATACCGAAAGCCTTGTTAAAATTCTTAAAGAGCCTAAAAATGCTATAACAAAGCAATTTAAAAAGCTTTTAAGTATGGACGATGTTGAGCTTACATTTGAGGATGAAGCTTTAAATGAAGTCGCAAAACAAGCTGTTGAAAAAAACACAGGAGCAAGAGGGCTGCGGGCGATTCTTGAAAATATTATGCAGGACGTTATGTTTGATATACCGTCAAACAAAAAAATTAAAAAATGCATCATAACAAAAGATGTTATTCTCGGCAAATCAAAACCGATATGTGAATAACAGAATGCCGCAGTCAAAGCTGCGGCATTCTTACAAATGAGGTGATTTTGACGAAACCCAATATCATTATCGGAAATATTATTTCTTTTATTGCAGCTGTTTTTTTAATTATGGGCTGCATTATAAAAGATAAAAAGAAAATATACATATTCCAGATACTTGAATGTTTAACCTTAATGGTTGCGTATGTTTTTTTTGAATCGTATTCGGGTATGGCAAGTCTGTTTATATCCGCATTCAGAAATTATACGGTTATAAAAAACAAATACAGCATAAAGGTTATGAGCTTTTTTGCCGTAATAACCATAGTTCTCGGTTTAATGACAAACAACCGCGGCATTATAGGAATTATACCTGTCGCGGCAACCGTGCAATACGGAATATGCCAGAAATTCTGCACAACAATAATACCGATAAAAATAATGATTTTTACAAATGTAACCTTATGGTCGATATATGCTTTTATAGTGCAGGACTACCCAACGGCACTGTTTAACGGAATAGGTTCGATTTCGTGCCTCGTTTCAATGGTTTACATAATGTTTACTTATCGTGAGCGTCGTTAAAAAGCGGTGTTTTTTCACTTTTTTTATAAATAAGATAAGCAAAAACGCTTACAAGTGTAAATTTAATTAAATTAAAAGGCAAAAAAGCATACATAATAAGCGTAAACTTACTGTTTATTGCAGGGATTGCCTTTGCAGACATTTCTATAATAGCCTGAAGCGGCATAATTTTTTCATAAAAGGGGATAAGCAGAAAATAATTTGAAAGCAGTGCTATTATTGTGGCAAAAACAATGCCCAAAAGCATACCGATAACCGTTGAATAATCATTATTAATTTTTTTCCTTGCATATGCGGCTGTAAAAACCATAACGGCAGAAACAATAAAATCGGCAAGCTCACCGATACCGCCGGTATGAGTAAACATAAGGTGAATAAGGTCTTTTACAAGCGCCACAAAAACACCGGCGACAGGGGAGATGACATAGCCCGAAATAAGGACAACAACAGTACTTAAATCAAGCTTTAAAAAGCTTGGAAAAACCGGCAATGAAAGTTCAAAGAACATAAGCACAGTTGAAATTGCCGCAAAGACACCGATAAGAATAATTTTTTTTGTTTTCATTTTTTTAAACTTCCTTTCATATTTCGGGCAATAAAAAAGCCCGTAAAATTATTCTTTTACGGGGAAATAAAAGGTAAACTTTTCGTCATAAATCAAAAACGTTTTTAAAATGCAAAAAGGTTTATGCGAAAAATTCTTCTCTCATCCAGACTTTAACTGTCGGTTTCGGAATTTCACCGAATCGGCGGAAAAAACTTTCCGTTCACGGACTATATACTGACGAAATGAGGTTTAGATTATAACAAAACAGTATAAAGATAGGATTTATAAGTTTGCAAAAAATAAAAACATCAAAAACATCAGTTTAACCGTCGGTGGGGAAACAAACCCCGCCCCGAAGAATTTACAATTAATAGTATAACACATTTTATAGGGAATGTCAACCCTTAAATAACAATAATAAAAAAATCTGCTAATTAGACAAAATTAATATTTTGTCTAATTATATGCTTTACAATGAAATAATTTATTATATGTAATGTCCGTATATTTTTTATATTCTTTGTATATTATATTCTTTACCTCTTTTATATAGTGTTTTCTTCGGGCACAGTGTATTTTCAACATAATTTTTATTTTAAATTATTTCATTATTTTACGCATTATATTTATCATTAAAAATAATAATATTAAATCTCTTTTTCGGTTTCTGTTAAGGATTATAAATTTTTTTCTGAAAACGCGCAAAAAGTCCGTTATTTCTATTTTTCTTCAATATACATTTATATATCAAAAAAATTTCTGTCGATTCTATAATGCCCTTTTATTTTTGCTTTTTTGCGGAAAAATCTATTTGACAAAAAGCATCTTTTGATATATTATATTTATATGAAATATACAAAGGAAATGTTAAAAAAATGCGTTTTAAAAGATTTTATATTGAAATTACCAATGTATGCGATTTAAATTGCTCTTTTTGCTCAAAAACTTTGAGAAACCCAAGAGAAATGTCACCCGATGAATTCAGATATGTTATTTCGGAGGTCTCCCGCTTTACAGACCATATCTATCTCCATGTCAAGGGTGAGCCTCTCGCCCATTCGCAAATTGATAATATTTTAACAATTTGCGATGATTTTCCCGTAAAAGTAAATATTACAACAAACGGTACTCTTTTGCGGACAAAAAAAGATATTTTAAAAAAACATAAATCTGTAAGACAGCTTAATATATCGCTTCATTCCGCCGAAAATACAGTTAAAGCGGAAAAATATACAGATGATGTCCTATCCTCTGCCGATGAACTTTCAAAATTTTTTATGATTTCTCTCAGACTGTGGACTTTTGAAAATCCGGGCGCTTCAAATGAATTGATATTAAACAAGCTTTCCAAAAAATATTCGCTTAATTTATCAAAAAACCGCTCTTTTTTAGCTGAAAACATTTTTTTAAATATTGCCGAAACATTTGAGTGGCCAAGTTTAAGGCTGCCCGATTACGGCGAAAACGGTTTTTGCCAAGGAACAAGGACACAAATGGCTGTGCTTTCAAACGGTGATGTTGTGCCATGCTGTCTGGACGCCGAAGGGATAATTTGTTTCGGAAACATTTTTAAAAGCGCTCTGTCCGATATTTTACAGACAGAACGCTTTATAACAATGTCATCAAATTTAAAAAAACGTAAGCTTACCGAAGAATTGTGCCGCCATTGCAGTTACAGACTGCGTTTTTAGTCGTTTTCAATCGCGGCTTTCTGACTATTTATTTTATAAATGATTTAATGAATAAATAGCTTAAAAAATCTCGCCCTTTATTACAATATTGTTTATTGTTAAATCATCGTTTACCGCAATAAAATCCGCGACAAAGCCTTCTTTTAACATGCCTTTATTGATTCCGAGCAGCTTTGAGGGAGTTTCGGACGCCATTTTAAACGCTTCTCTTTCCGGCAAGCCGAATTCTATAGCTTTTAAAACGCATTTATAAAGATTTGATGTGCTTCCTGCTATTGCTCCGCCGGAGGTTTTAGCAACAGAATTTTTAACTGTAATATTCTGCCCGCCAAACTCATAGCTGCCGTCGTCAAGACCTGTCGCGCGCATTGAATCGCTTATTAAAATCATTCTTTCGGATCCGAAAATTTTATATAACATTCTCACAGCGCAGGGGTGAATATGAATACCGTCACAAATAACCTGTGCGTAAATATTTTCATCACTTGCCGCGCCTATCGGGCCGAGGTTTCGATGGTGTATGGGCGCCATTGCGTTAAATGTGTGGGTTAAACATCTTGCGCCGCATTTTATAGCGGCTTTCGCGGTTTCATAATCCGCGGATGTATGACCTAAAGAAACAATGGCATTACATTTTTTAATAAAATCCATACTTCCTTCAAGCTCGGGAGCTATTGTCACCATTTTAATATTTTTAAGAGCGTTAAATTCATCAATATCTGGCTTTTTTATATATTTTTCATTTTGAGCGCCTTTATATTTTGGTGAAATATAAGGTCCTTCCATATGGAAGCCTAAAATTTCAGCTCCCCTGCCCTGTTTTAAATTAATATTTGTAACCGATTTTATTGTTTCAAAATCCATTGTCATAGTCGTTGGAAGCCATGAGGTTATGCCGTTTTTTGCCATATAGATTGACATTTCTTCCAATTTGCCGCCGTCCATAGTGTCATATCCGATACAGCCGTGAGAGTGTATATCAATAAGACCGGGATATACTTTTTTACCGTTAAAATCATATTCTTTATCGCCTATGCCGGCTATTTCATTATCAATTTTTACAATCAGTCCGTCTTTTGTTAAAATATCTTTTTTTTCATTATCTATTATCGCGTTTTTATATATCATTTTTTATTTTCCTCCTAAAGCATAGCCGCTCCGAGCGCGCCCGCGTCACTTTGAAGCGAAGAAATTTCTATTCGGATATCCTTTTTAAGCTCAGCATACAGAGGCTTTAATAATTTATCTCCCTGCTGAGTCACGCCGCCGGCAAGAACAACAGCGTCGGGACCAAATATATTCACAAGGCTTTCTATACCTCTTGCAAGATACTTAATGTAATGCTTATAAACCTTTTCTGCGGTTTTGCACCCTTCGTCAAGCGCCTTAAAAAAGGTTTCTCCGTCCATTTTCCCGTTTTCCCGCATACGCTTATATAAAAGGCTTTCCGTATCCTTTTCCGCAGCTTTTTCCGCATCTTTTACAAGCGCTGTTGCGGAACAATATTGCTCCCAGCAGCCCTTCTGACCACAGGTACATTCTCTGCCTTTTTCACTTTGTATAATAAAATGTCCGATTTCACCCATATTATTGTTTGAATGACAAATTTGTCTGTTCATTATTATACCGCCGCCGATTCCGGTACCAATTGTGACAAGAATAATATGCTCGCAATCCTTTGTGTTGCCAAAAATCAGCTCACCTAACGCCGCGCAGTTAGCATCATTGTCAACACTTATATAAAGCCCTGTTTTTTCTGCAATAACTTTTTCAAGCGGAAAATCGTCAAAAGGAAGATTATCAGCGGTAACAAGCCCGTTTTTTATTGTGCCGGGCGTTCCTATACCGGCGCTTTTTATGTTATATTCTTTTTTCAGCTCAATAGTTTTATCACAGATTGCATTAATTATGTCATCTGATTTTTCGGGTGTTTTTATTTTGCATTTAAAAAGAAGATTTTTTCCTTCAATGACAGCAAATTTTATATTTGTTCCTCCTATATCAACACCAAGCTTTGAACCCGAATACGCGTCCTCATCACATATAAGAACAACATCGGGATGAGTTTTTAACAGGGTTGCCGGTACAGAGGTGTTTATACCGTCATTTAAAAGCTCACCGACCACGCGGCTTTTGTTTGCTCCGCTTGCGAGAAGTAATATTTTTCTTGCCTTTAAAATTGAAGCTATTCCCATTGTAATTGCTTGTCTGGGAACTTCGTCGCTTGAAGCGAAAAAGCGGGAATTTGCCTTGATTGTGTTTTCGGTAAGGTTTGTAAGATGTGTAAAGGAATTAAGGTTTACATCAGGCTCGTTAAAGCCTATATGCCCGTTTTGACCTATTCCGAGTATCTGAAGGTCTATTCCGCCGTTTTCTTTTATTGCTTTTTCGTATGCTTCACATTCCGCCGTGGGATTATCCGTTTCGCCGTCCGGAATATGAGTGTTTTCGGGCTTTATGTTTATACCCGAAAAAAGATTATCCTTCATAAATTTGTCATAGCTTTGAGAATTATCCTTTTTTATCGGATAATATTCATCAAGATTAAAGGTTTTAACAGCGGAAAAATCAATTTCCCCTTCATTGTACATTTTTACCAGATTTTTGTATGTGCCGAGAGGAGTTGAGCCTGTAGCAAGCCCCAAAACACTGTCGGGTTTAAGTGTAAGCTGTGACGCTACAATGTTTGCTGCCTTTTCGGATAATTCATCGTAATTTTTACATACAATTATACGCATTTAAAT